>CAXBIJ010000006.1:0-27731 GCA_963975675.1 uncultured Maribacter sp.
TTTACTAGCAGTAATTACAATGGCCCTCCTATTTTTTGAATATACCATTTCCGCCAAAATAGTATTCGGAATTAGCTTATTTGCTTTAATCCTTTCTTTAGTTTTAAGTCTAATTGAAGTTCAACTTTCTACCAAAGCCTTATCAATTCAGTTAAAGGATATGGAAAAATGAAGTTTAAAAGAGCTTGTGTTACTTAATCAGATTAGAGAGGTTAGGGAATTTGATTTTGGCATTTTCTATTTTTTTTAAAAAGGGAATTATTTTATCAGAAATGAATAAAGGTGTTCTTTTCAGATGGGAAGACGCTTCGAAAGTTGTTACCGCAGCTGAAAATATATATGGGTAAGAAATTCCAATTATTTACATTACCAACAGAGTAACCAATTACTACGTAGTATCCTCAAATTGGCTAAAGTTTTATCAAAACGGGCATAAAATGGTCTATTACGCTGTGGTAGGACAAACAACAGGCAGCCGAACAAGTATATTTTAACGACTATTTTTCTTTAAAAAATCTATAATTTAATTCAAAGATTTAGATAAAACCGTGCTTTGGGCGGTAGAAAAATCACAGTTAAAAATCTATACGTTATCCCTTTAGAATTTTGTTGAAGATTTTTAATCCTTTTGGTTGTTTAAACTTATAAAACTTCAACAGTATAAAATTGATTCTTAAAATGAATCTAAATTGATATACTAAAGCCCTATAAAACTTGTTAATAACTAGCGTGTGATGTAAATTCGCGTATAAAATTAACAACTAATGAGCGGATTTTTTAAATCTTCGATTGGTAGAAAGTATGCGATGGCACTTTCTGCTTTCTTTTTAATGTTTTTTCTACTTCAGCATTTTGCAATTAATATCTTATCGGTTTTCAGTCCTAATGCGTTCAATGAAGCTTCGCATTTTATGGGTACTTTTTGGGCCGTACAATACCTATTGCAACCTGTTTTAATTTTTGGAGTTATTTATCACTTTGTGATGGGTTTCATTCTTGAAATTAAAAATAGAAATGCCAGAGCAGTGAACTACGCTAAAAACAACGGTGCAGCTAATTCTAGCTGGATGAGTAGAAACATGATTTACAGCGGATTGGCAATTTTAGCCTTTTTAGTACTGCATTTTATTGATTTCTGGTTGCCAGAAATTAATACCAAATATATTCAAGGCGACATGTCTGGATTGTTAGGAGACGGTGAAGGTTTTCGCTACTACGAAGAATTGACGCATAAATTTGTGAACCCGATTAGGGTTGCTGCTTATGTATTAGCCTTTGTGTTTTTATCATTACACCTTATGCATGGGTTCAGTTCTGCTTTTCAGTCTGCAGGCGTATCCTCAATGAGAAAGAAAAAGCTTCAAACTTTTGGTAAGGCATATGCTATCGCAATTCCGTTAGGATTTATTGTCATTGCCCTTTTTCATCATTTTAATCATTAATACCTTATACTTATGTCTGTATTAGACTCAAAAGTACCTAAAGGTCCATTGAAAACGAAGTGGACCGATTATAAGAACCATATTGATTTGGTAAACCCTGCCAATAAACGAAACATTGATGTTATCGTTGTTGGCACAGGATTAGCTGGTGGTTCTGCTGCGGCTACCTTGGCAGAATTAGGGTATAACGTTAAAACGTTTTGCTACCAAGATTCACCAAGAAGAGCGCACTCTATTGCAGCGCAAGGTGGTATCAATGCTGCTAAAAACTATCAAGGAGATGGTGATTCTACCTATCGTTTATTTTATGATACGGTAAAAGGTGGTGATTACCGCTCTAGAGAAGCTAACGTATATAGATTGGCAGAAGTTTCTGGAAATATAATTGACCAGTGTGTTGCTCAAGGTGTACCTTTTGCACGTGACTATGGTGGATTACTAGACAACCGTTCTTTTGGTGGTGTATTAGTTTCTCGTACGTTTTATGCAAAAGGACAAACAGGACAGCAACTTTTATTAGGCGCATATTCTGCAATGAACAGACAAATTGCTCGTGGCAAAATTACCCCGTTCAACCGTCACGAAATGCTAGATGTAGTTAAGGTAAATGGCAAAGCAAGAGGAATAATTGCTCGTAACTTAGTTACTGGAGAAATTGAGCGTCATTCTGCACATGCTGTTGTAATTGCTTCTGGTGGATACGGTAATGTTTATTTCTTATCAACTAACGCCATGGGGTCTAATGCAACTGCAGCATGGAAAATACACAAGAAAGGGGCGTTTTTTGCAAATCCTTGTTATACGCAAATTCACCCAACATGTATTCCACGTTCAGGAGATTATCAATCTAAATTAACCTTGATGTCCGAATCATTACGTAATGATGGTCGTATTTGGGTTCCTAAGAATATGGACGATGTAATGGCCATTCGTGAAGGCAAGAAAAAGCCTACCGATTTGTCTGAAGATGAAAGAGATTACTACTTAGAGCGTCGTTACCCTGCATTCGGTAACTTAGTACCTCGTGATGTGGCTTCAAGAGCCGCAAAAGAACGTTGCGATGCTGGCTATGGTGTAAATGCTACAGGTGAAGCTGTTTATTTAGATTTTGCTTCTGCTATACAACGTTACGGTATAGAACAAGCTAAGATTCATAATATTGAAAATGCATCTAAAGAAAAAATCTACGATTTAGGTAAGGCAATAGTTGAAGCTAAATACGGGAACCTTTTTCAGATGTATGAGAAAATTGTAGATCAGAATCCTTACAAAACCCCAATGATGATTTATCCAGCGGTACATTATACCATGGGTGGTGTTTGGGTTGATTACAATTTAATGACTACGGTTGAAGGCCTATATTGTATTGGTGAAGCTAACTTCTCTGATCACGGTGCAAACAGACTTGGAGCTTCTGCCTTAATGCAAGGTTTAGCTGACGGATATTTTGTATTGCCTTACACCATTGGCGATTACTTATCTCATGAAATTAGAACAGGAAAAATTCAGACGAATACACTTGAGTTTGATGAAGCTGAAAAATCTGTGAACGATAAGATTAATTTCTTCATCAATAATAAAGGTTCTCACTCTGTTGATTATTACCACAAAAAACTTGGTAAAATCATGTGGGATAAATGTGGAATGTCTCGTAATGCTGAAGGCTTAAAAGAAGCTATGTCTGAAATTAAGGCACTACGTGAAGATTTCTACAAGAACGTAAGTGTTCCTGGAACAGCAAATGAGCTAAATGCCGAACTTGAGAAAGCAGGTCGTGTAGCTGACTTCTTAGAGTTAGGGGAATTATTCGCTAAAGATGCTTTAGAAAGAGCAGAATCTTGTGGAGGACATTTTAGAGAAGAATCTGTTGAATTAGATGGTGAACAAGAAGGAGAAGCAAAACGTAATGATAAAGATTTTGCATTTGTTTCTGCTTGGGAATTTAAAGGTGAACCTGCTGATGCTGTTTTACATAAAGAACAGTTAGAATTCAACGAAATAGAATTAAAACAAAGAAGTTACAAATAGTTGATGGTTGCTAGTTGCTGGTTTTAAGTATAAACCATCAACGAACAACGAACAACCAAAAACTAAAAAATATGAATCTTACATTAAAAATTTGGAGACAAAAAGACTCGAAATCTAAGGGTCAAATGGTCGAATATAAAGTAACTGAAATATCTGAACATATGTCTTTCTTAGAAATGATGGATGTTCTAAACGAGCAGTTAATTAATAAAGGAGAAGAGCCCGTAGCTTTTGATCACGATTGTCGTGAAGGTATTTGCGGCATGTGCTCAATGTTTATTAATGGTGAAGCTCACGGCCCAGATAGAGGCGTTACAACCTGCCAACTTCATATGCGTATGTTTAAAGATGGTGACACTATTACTATTGAGCCCTTTAGAGCAAAAGCATTTCCTGTACTAAAAGATTTAGTTGTTGACAGAAGTTCTTTTGACCGAATTCAACATGCCGGTGGTTATATTTCTGTAAACACCTCTGGTAATACACAAGATGCAAATTCAATTCCAATTTCTAAGCACGCTGCCGATGAAGCAATGGATGCTGCTACTTGTATTGGTTGTGGAGCATGTGTTGCTAGTTGTAAAAATGCCTCTGCTATGTTATTTGTAGGTGCAAAAGTTTCACAATATGCGTTATTGCCGCAAGGCCAGATTGAAGCCGTTGACCGTGTTAAAAATATGGTTGCTCAAATGGATTTAGAAGGTTTTGGAAACTGCACGAACACAGGTGCTTGTGAAGTTGAATGTCCGAAAGGAATTTCCTTAGAAAATATTGCTCGTATGAATAGAGAATATTTTAGCGCAAATGTAAAAGGATAAAATCCGTTTATAATAAATATTTAAAATCCCATGTCGAAAGGCTTGGGATTTTTTATTTTTAGTATTTGTCCGAAGAATACAAATCAGAACAAATAAAAGTAAAACGATTTAATAAAAAATCTGGTTTCTACACCGTCCTATAATACTCAAAACATACGGGAAGAATCCCATCCTATTACTTGCCTTCCGTAAAGCACCAAATATCAAAAGAAGGAAAACATGAAATGAACCATGCATAAATTGCATTTGAATACGTAGATTAGATTTGGCTCAACCAAAAAGGTTAAGCTTTTATTGTCCATTCGCAAAATTCATACATTTACTACTATGGATTATAAAAACCTTACTTCTAAATCAAAGCTACCTAATGTGAAAACTACCATTTTCACGACCGTTGGCAACCTTGCAAGAGAGCACAAAGCAATAGACTTGTCACAAGGGTTTCCAAATTTTGAAGCAGATCCGAATTTGTTATCATTGGTTAACAAAGCAATGTGTGAAGGCCATAACCAATATGCTCCTATGCCAGGTTATTATGGCCTTAGAGAAATTATTTCAGAAAAAATAGAATCGCTGCATAATCATCGGTATAATCCTGAAAAGGAAATTACTATTACTGTAGGTGCAACCCAAGCCATTTTCACGGCTATTACAGCTTTCGTAAATACAGGAGATGAGGTAGTTGTTATAAAACCTGCTTATGATTGTTACGAGCCAGCTATCGCTTTAAATGGTGGCATACCTGTATATATTCAATTAGACACACCTGATTATAAAATTGATTGGGAGGTATTTAAAAATAAGATTACGGCTAAAACAAAAATGGTTATTCTTAATACACCACATAACCCAAGTGGAAAGATTTTATCTAAAATGGATATGGAAATACTTGAGTCCATTTTAAAGCCAACTGATATAATTTTACTTAGCGATGAGGTTTATGAGCACATCATTTTTGATGGGGAAACTCATTGCAGCGCATCTTGCTTTAAAGACTTGGCACAGCGGAGTTTTATATGTGCATCCTTCGGAAAAACATTTCATGTTACGGGTTGGAAAATCGGGTATTGTGCAGCTCCAACAGAACTAATGAATGAATTTAGAAAAGTGCATCAATTTGCAGTTTTTTGTGTTGACCATCCTGTTCAAAGGGCTTTAACAAGTTATTTAAAAGATTCAAAACATTACTTAGAATTGAATAATTTCTATCAGCAAAAAAGAGACTTTTTTCTAGACGGTATAAAAAATTCACGATTTAAGTTTACTCCATCTCAAGGCACCTATTTTCAATTATTAGATTACACCGACATTACCATGGAAAATGATGAATCGCTTGGAAAAAAAATGATTATAGAACATCAATTGGCAAGCATACCAATTTCTTCATTTAATGTAGCTAACCGAAATGACCACATGTTGCGATTCTGTTTTGCTAAAAAACAGGAAAGCTTAGAAAAGGCGATAGAAATCTTATGTACTTTATAATCGAATAGAATACTATTTACTTTAAAGCAGTTATTACTTTAGTCATAAACTCTCCTATTTTATTTGGCTCTAACCACCGAGTAACAACAACTACATCGTGTTCTTTATCAATAACTATAAAATTGCCTCCAAAACCAGCAGCATAGTAAATCTCTTCTGAAAGACCTTCCCAATGACGATCTCCCTTTTTGTTCAACCACCACATATAACCGTAATTTGGGTTCGGAGTTGAAGGCGTGGTTGCCTTTTTAATCCAAGTGTTTGAAATCAATTGCTCATTCTTCCATTTTCCATCATTTAAGAACAGCAGTCCAAAACGTGCCATATCTTCTGCATTAATGAAAATACCAGCCCCTGAATGGCCACCACCGGTTACAGATTTCATTTGAAGTCCGTCAATTTCAGTCCAAGCATGATCATACCCATACCAACGCCACGTCGTAGAAGCCCCTATTTTATCCATAATTTTCTCTTTAAGAACCATGGGCATAGGTTTACGCCAAAGATGGGTAAGAGAATACGCCAACACATTTACACGAACATCATTATACTCCATAACTGTTCCAGGCTCTTTTGGCGTCGCAAATTTCCAATCATCTATATCACCTTCACTAGGTGGTCTATCAACCCAATCTTTGCCGCCCCAGAGTTCACCTGACCATGCAGAATTCTGCTGTAATAAATGTTCCCATGTAATTTTAGAATTATGAGCACCCTTAAAGGTATCATCCCATATGTAATTGCCAACTTTGTCTTTAGTATTTGCTAATAGGCCTTCATCTTCTGCAAGGCCAGCCATTGTACTCAAAAAACTTTTGGTGACACTAAAAGTCATATCAACTCTTTTGGTATCTCCCCATTGTGCAATTACATAACCATTTTTAAGAATCATACCAGCAGGGCCACCACGCTTTTTAGTTGGACCTAAAATTTGATGAAATGGTTCTTTTTCAAAACCTTTTAAAATTGCAATTCTTAAATCACGTGAACCACTGTATTCGTTTGCTTCGGCAAAATCTACTGCGCTCTTTAATCGTGTTTCATTAATCTTAAAAGACTGAGGAGATTTTTGAGCCCAATTAGCATTTACCTCTGGAAAGTAATACACTTGGGCATTAAGGTTTAGCAACCCTATAAACATTAAAAGAACAAAATATTTCAATTTCATGTAATATTATTTTTGAAACTACAAGGTACTTAAATCGAAACCCATTAACCAATCCGTTTGCTTATCTGTTCCTATAAAATATGGGTGAGATCCGAATTTTTGGAAGCCTTGTCTTTCATAAAATTGAATAGCACGTTTGTTCTCTTCCCATACACCTAACCAAAGTGATTTTTTATTCACTTGACGGGCAATTTGCTTAATATGGTTAAGAATTTGTTCTCCTAATCGTTTCCCCTGATAATTAGAAAGTACATAAATGCGCTCGAGTTCAATACTATCTTCAGATTTAACATCGGTTTGGGCGCTGCCTTGGTTAAGTTTAAAGTAGGCAACCAACATATCTTCGTGATGAACAAAATAAAATTGGCTGTTTACGTTTTGCAATTCACCTGCTAAGGCATGATGAGAGAAAGCTTTATTTATATAATTATTAAAATCTAGAGGGTTATTATCCTTTTCAAATGCCTCGACAAATGTTCTTTTTGAAATTAACATTAATTCATTAATGTCATTTAAAGTGCAAAGCGTGTATAAAAGTTCCATCCAACTAAAATAAAAAAAGGAGCAAATATCTTTGCTTCTTTTTGGGGGAAATAATTCAAAATGGTTGATTTGGTATTTTGACCATTTTAATAATTGCTTTTAATTACAATTCAATTGATAGCTGGCATTTCTCAATTGCGATTTATTTCTACTGTTTTTCGGCGAAAATTTTACCTTCGGTTCTCATAAGAATAGCACCATCTTCAGTTTCTTTCATTTCAATAAAATCATCAGGGAAATCAGTACCTGGGTAGCTGACAATATAAATATCGTTATTTACGCTCCATTTAAAATCTGTTAAGTAAACCACCTTCCCATTTTTGTAGCCGTGAAAACGACCTAAATAAACATCATTAAAAATCCATTCTTCATTATCTATTACCATTTTATTAGTATTGGTAGCGGTTTTTACCCTATGTTGCCAAATACCAATTATGGGGTCGTTGTTCTCTTCAATTTTTGAACATGAGGTAACAAGTACCACTAATAGCAGGCAATTTAATAAGTACTTCATTTTAGGCTAAGTTTCTAAAGCGATTTGGGATTCACTTTATGTTACCATATAAATATATGTAGTATTTTTCTTACAAAATAATATTTGTGGTAAAAAGGACTAAATCTGTTGTGAAGTTCTTAAGTTGTCATGGTCAATATACTTATATCCCTATTAAAACAATGATAAGTAATTATTCTTAACAATCGCTAAAATTTAAAGTTGGACCATAACCCTTTCCATAAATAAACAATACATAAAAATTTTGCATAAAAAAAAGGAGCGACTTAGAAAAGTCGCTCCTTTGTAATTATCTAAAAAGTAATTTATATCATAAATAACTTTTTCGTAAGTCTTAAAAATCCGCTAAAAAAATCATTTCGATAAACTTGAACTTTTTCTTCAGCTGCGATGTGGTTTAATTGAGAATTCATTTCGGTTAAGTAATTAATAGGTTAAATGGGTCTACCTTTTAAATATAAATATATTCTTCTCGTTTTAAGAAATTAATGTTGTGTATACTATAGAATATGTTGTGAATAAAATTATGTAATACTTTTATCGACAACTGTAATACAGTTAGTCTATTTTCATTTCTGGTATTTCGCCCTTCACAATTAGCTCACCTTCAGTGGCTTTTATAATTTCATCTACCGTTACCCCAGGAGCCCTTTCTAATAATAAAAAGCCCTTATTGGTAACTTCCAGAACCGCCAAATTGGTTACAATTTTCTTAACACAACCAACGCCAGTGAGTGGTAAACTACACTTTTTTAATAGTTTAGATTCTCCAGCCCTGTTGGTATGCATCATAGCTACAATTATATTCTCTGCTGAAGCTACCAAGTCCATAGCACCTCCCATTCCTTTAACCATTTTTCCTGGTATTTTCCAGTTAGCGATATCACCATTCTCAGAAACCTCCATTGCACCCAGTATAGTCAGGTCAACATGCTTACCCCTTATCATAGCAAAACTCGTTGCCGAGTCAAAAAATGAAGCACCCGGTAAGGCTGTAATGGTTTGCTTACCTGCATTGATTAAATCTGCATCTTCTTCTCCATCTATAGGAAAAGGGCCCATACCAAGAATTCCGTTTTCACTCTGAAATTCAACACTTATATCATCGCGTACGTAATTAGCTACTAAAGTAGGTATACCTATACCAAGGTTAACGTAATAGCCGTCTTCCACTTCTTGCGCAATTCTCTTTGCAATTCCGTTTTTATCTAACATGTTCTTATTTTTGACGTACCGTTCTTTGTTCTATTCTTTTCTCGTAATCTTTTCCTTGAAAAATTCGTTGAACGAAAATTCCGGGAACATGTATTTGATTAGGGTCTAATTCACCTTCAGGTACCAGTTCTTCGACCTCAGCTACCGTAATTTTAGCTGCACCACACATGCACGGATTAAAGTTTCTTGCCGTACCTTTAAATATTAGATTACCAGCAGCATCACCTTTCCAAGCTTTAACAAAGGAAAAATCTGCTGTAAATGCTTCCTCTAATATGTACATCTTACCATTAAACTCACGCACTTCTTTGCCTTCGGCTACTTCTGTTCCATAACCTGCTGGTGTAAAAAATGCTGGAAAACCCGCTTGTGCTGCCCTACATTTTTCTGCAAGTGTACCTTGTGGAGTTAACTCTACTTCCAACTCGCCGCTAAGCATTTGTCTTTCAAATTCATCATTCTCTCCGACATATGAGGACACCATTTTTTTAATTTGATGTTTCTGCAACAATAATCCCAAGCCAAAATCATCAACTCCTGCATTATTAGAAATACAAGTAATATCCTTTACACCTAGTTTCACCAATTCGCTAATTGCATTTTCTGGTATCCCGCATAAACCAAAACCACCCAACATAAAGGTCATTCCATCCTTTACTCCCGCTAATGCATCAGTTACGCTTGCTACTGTTTTACGTATCATTTCTTATAAAATTATCTTATTACTAAAATACCGAAATTAAATGGATTAAATAAAAAGGTCTTGGCATAAACCAAGACCTTTTTTATTTACTTAAGAATGTATATTAGAAATCCAAATCATCTAAATCATCTTCAATATCTTTATCCTCTTTGATATCTGATGCGAATTTATCACAATCTATTTCGATTGACATGTTTTCAGGTTTTTCAAAGTCCTCTTTTGAAATACCAAGTTCAGGATCAGCATAATTTTTAGTCATGTAAAGACCCCAAATAGGTAATGCCATAGAAGCTCCTTGCCCATAAGTAATACTTTTAAAATGAACTGCTCTTTCTTCACCTCCGACCCAAACGCCAGTTACTAAATTCGGAACCATACCCATAAACCATCCGTCACTATTATTCTGGGTTGTACCCGTCTTACCAGCTATTGGGTTTGTTAGCTTATAAGGATACCCAGTAATAATTTCATCATATTCACGACTCCACTTATTAGTATCTGTTGTGCGTAAACGGGTTCCTGATCCACCTTGAGTAACACCTTTCATTAAATCAACAATAGCATAAGAAACATCTTTACTCAGTACATCTTTAGTCTCTGGAACATATTCATAAAGTACCGTACCATCTTTATTCTCAATACGGGTCACCATTACTGGCTTTACATATACACCTTGATTGGCAAAGGCACCATAGGCACCTACCATTTCATATACATTAACATCTAAGGTACCCAAAGCAATGGCAGGCACCTCTAGAATATCACCAGTAAGCCCTAAGTTACGAACCATGCTAACCACAGATTTTGGACCAACTTCATCTATTAATTGAGCCGTAACCGTATTAACTGAATTCGCTAAAGCTCTTTTTAAAGTATAACTGCTTCCTGAATATTTTAAATTAGAATTTCTAGGGCACCAAGGCTCCATATTTCCATGTTTACCTGCTTCAATACAATATTGAGTGTCTGGCCGTGTTTCACAAGGCGATAATCGTAATTGGTCAATCGCCGCAGCGTAAACAAAAGGCTTAAATGTAGAACCTGCCTGTCTTGCTCCCATAATAACATTATCATATTGAAAATGCTTGTAATTGATCCCCCCAACCCAAGCCTTAACATGGCCTGTTTGTGGTTCCATAGACATCATGGCTGTTCTTAAAAAAGCTTTATAATACCGAATGGAATCCATTGGTGTTAAAATTGTATCTTTTTCCTTGGTAGCGCTCTTCCAATTAAAAACCGTCATTTCGGTCTTTTTGGTAAATGATTCTCGTATTTCCTTTTCAGATTTACCTTGATCCTTCATAATACGCCATCTTTCTGAAGTCTTCATAGCGCGTTCCATAATACCGTTAGTCTCCTCTGGAGTTAAATCTAAAAACGGAGCTGTCGGATTTCTATCTGGTGTATTTTGATGAAAAAACTCAGCTTGTAATTTCGTCATGTGTTCATTAACAGACTCCTCTGCATTCGCTTGCATCTTAGAATCAATAGTCGTGTAAATCTTAAGTCCGTCTAAATATAAGTTATAACGGTCGCGATCACCTTCCATGGCAGGTTTAGGATTTTTGTCAATCCAATCTTTCATAAAGCGATGCAAATACATTCTAAAATACGTAGCTAGACCTTCTCTATGGTTTTCAGGATTAAAGTTTATATCCATTTTCATAGCCTGAAGTGAATCTTTTTCCGCTTCGGTAATATAATCGTATTTAGCCATTTGGGCTAAAACAACATTTCTTTTGTTAAGTGTTAGTTCTTCACGTCTTAATGGGTTGAATAATGAAGAATTCTGTAGCATACCCACTAGCATAGCTGATTCTTCAACCTTTAAATCCTTTGGTTCTTTGCCAAAATAAATACGCGCAGCAGAGCGTATACCATCGGCATTATTTCCAAAATCATAAATATTCAAATACATACTTATAATTTCTTCTTTGGTATAGCTACGTTCTAATCGTATAGCCAATACCCATTCTTTTAATTTTTGTTTTATAGCATCAAACTTACTTCGAGAACGAACACCTACAAATAATTGTCGCGCCAATTGCTGAGAAATGGTACTTGCACCACCCTTGCTCCCTAAAAAAGCAAATGCCCTTAACGTTCCTCTTGCATCAATACCAGAATGATCCATAAAACGAATGTCTTCACTTGCAATTAGTGTATTCACTAAATTTTCTGGTAAATCATCAAATTTTATATCGGTACGGTTATCATCCAAATAGAATTTACCCAACAAATTACCGTCAGAAGAAATAATCTGAGATGCTAAATTGGTTTGTGGGTTTTCTAAATATTCATAAGGAGGAAGTTCCCCGAACAGCCCCCATGAGGTAGATAAAAATATCAAAGCCACAAAAGCTATGCCTGACAAGAATAAAATCCAAAACCACTTTATGAATTTAGAGAAACTGTTGGTTGTACTTTTCTTTTCCGCTTTTGCCATAATTTACGGGTTACTTTTAATTACTTCAATACCTACATCGGTAATACCTTCTAGACCAATAATTCCAGAAATATTTCCGTTTTTGCGCATCGCTTGTGAAACCTCTATAGTATATACGCCAGAAGACGAAAAAACGATGTTTTCCTTATACCATAATTTATTCTCCTTAATACTGCCACTACCTTTTCCTAGCCAAGTACCATCTGGTAAAGACATTTCATATTCTAATGTGTCTTTTGTTACTTCGCCAGCAGGAGTAGTTAAAGATGCGATAATAAATAAATTACTGTACGGAAAAGTGTTATCGTTTCTAACATTAATAAATATATCATGTCCTTCTAAAGTATCCATTTCAGAGAAGGAAAACTCAAGCACGTTATCTTTATTCCAAACACCATTTTTTATAGAACGGTATTCTGATTTAATAATATTGGTATTACAGGAAGCAAAAAGCATAACTGCTAAAAAACAACATGATATACTACGCATTGTTTTGATTTCTTTTTCGATTTCTGTTTTTGTTCTTATTTTGGTTTCGATTCCTATTTTTACTCTTATTCTTGTTTCCACCACCTTTAGGTCTGTCGAAACGAGTAAGGCTATCTTGACCAACTACATTCTCAAAAACGACTTTTTCCTCTACTTCAATTTCAATCGCATACATTTCTAAGCTTGCGACTTTTTCTTTCTTTTTATTCTTCTCTAATATCTCATTTACCTGATCTTTTGAAAGAACATGCCAGTTACCTGGATCTTCTTTATAAGAGAACCAAAGCATTTCTTTAAAAATATCTGTTTTTTGACAAAAAGCTAAACCCTTTTCGGTAAATAATTTGGTGTCTTGCGCAGGAAAGTCTTTTAAGGCATCTAAATAAACATCAAGCTCATAATTTAAACAGCACTTTAATTTACCGCACTGTCCTGCTAATTTTTGTGGATTCAGTGATAACTGTTGGTAACGTGCCGCAGAAGTACTTACCGATCTAAAATCTGTTAGCCAAGTTGAACAACATAGCTCTCTACCACACGATCCAATACCGCCCAATCGTTGTGCTTCTTGGCGATACCCGATTTGACGCATTTCGATACGAATACCAAATGCCTTGGCCATATCTTTAATTAACTGTCTAAAATCTACACGTTCATCTGCAGTATAATAGAAGGTTGCTTTAGAACAATCACCTTGAAATTCAACATCAGAAATCTTCATTTGAAGTTTCAGAATAATAGCAATTTCACGTGCGCGTTTTTTAATTTCCTCTTCTCTGTCACGGCATTTCTGCCATATGTCAATATCTTTCTGACTCGCTTTTCGATATACTTTTGGTGCATCTGGTGCATTAATCGCTTCTTTTTTGCGTTTCATTTGAACACGCACCAACTCACCCGTAAGCGTAATCATGCCTATATCATGACCAGACTCTGCCTGAGTGGCAACTATATCGCCAATGGAAAGTGAAAGATTTTCTGTATTTTGGAAAAATTCTTTTCTACTGTTTTTAAATCGTACTTCAACATAATCGAATGGTCGTTCCCCATTTGGGAGCGACATATTGGAAAGCCAATCAAAAACTGTTAATTTATTGCAACCATCTGTACCGCAAGTACCGTTATTCTTGCATCCCTTTGGTTGTCCATCCTTACCGGTAGAACAACTACTACAACCCATATTATATATATTGATTTGGCCGAATTTTTAAAGATTCACCAAAAGAGGTTCATAAAAAACTTATAGGTAAAGATACTGTTTTTTTAATGTGATATAAAAGGTAAATTGGCAGTATCGATATTCAGCATTCAATAACAAGTAGTCGATATGCCGCTTACTTTAAAATCAAAACAAACTAAAATCTAGGCTCATTTTCAGCTAGATTTTAGTCAATCCATGGTCCAACCCTTTAAATATTTCTTTATTTCTTAAACTTCAAAACCGCTGAGCGGCCTTTCTTGAATATTTTATTACTGACTACTTTGCCTTTTCTAAGCGCCTTTTGCTCTTCAAAAGGTAATTCATGAACCCCTTTACATGCATCTGAACAGCATTCGTTCATTTTTTCAGCACAAGATTTACATTGAATAAATAGTAAATGACATGCTTCATTAGCACAATTTACGTGTTCATCGCAAGCCTCTCCGCATTGGTGGCAATTCGAAATTACATCATTGCTAATTCGCTCACCTCTTCTGTGGTCAAATACAAAGTTTTTACCTCTAAACTTATTTTCTAAGTTTTTGTTCTCAACCTGTCTAGCATATTCAATAATACCCCCTTCTAGCTGATACACTTGTTCAAAACCTTTATGCTTGTAATAAGCACTTGCTTTTTCACAACGTATACCCCCTGTACAATACATAACCAGTTTCTTATCTTTCTTGTGATCTGCCAAATCTCGTTCAATAATATCTAGAGAATCACGAAATGTATCTACATCGGGTGTTACCGCATTTTTGAAATGACCGATTTCACTTTCGTAATGATTTCTCATATCGACCAAAACAGTATCTGGGTCTTCAATAAGCTCATTGAATCTTTCTGCATCTACATGAATGCCTTTATTAGTAACATCAAAACTATTGTCATTTAGACCATCTGCCACAATCTTATTTCGAACTTTCACCTTAAGCTTTAAAAATGATAGATTGTCTTGCTCGATCGCAATGTTTAGACGAACGTTTTCTAAAAATGAAATACTATCTAAATGCTCTTTAAAAATGTTGAAATTTTCGGCAGGGACCGATAATTGGGCATTTATGCCTTCTTGAGCGACATAAATTCGACCAAGAACATCCATCTCATTCCAATGTATAAATAAGTGATTTCTGAATATATCGGTATTACCGATGTGTGCATAGGTATAGAAAGATATAGTAAGACGCTCCTTACCTGCTTCTTCAATTAAAGCTGCTCTCTCTATTGCACTTAGTGTATTGTACAGTTGCATGCTATACCAATAGTTTTAAGTTATAGAAAAAATTAAAAGGCAAAAGTAATGATAAAATAGAAAAATTAGGTCTATTTCGCTATGCTTAGCCGCTTTAAAATAAAAAAAAGAGTCTTGAAAAATCAAGACTCTTTAACGACTATTCCATTCTTTTCTTTTTCATAGCATTCTTTCAGAACATAGAAAAGGATATAGCCACCAATATTCGTTGTTTGTAAAAACAACGAAGTATAACCTATTACGCAACTTCTATTTTACATAAGATAGTAATTGTTTAAAATGGTTGCGTAATACGATTCAATATTATTCAATTCAAAAAAGAAATAGTAATTTAGCTTTCCAAAAAAATTAAAATGAGTTCCGAAAAAGAAGCAAAATTAAAAGCATTAAAATTGACCCTTGACAAAATGGATAAGACCTATGGTAAGGGTGCTGTCATGAAAATGGGCGATAAGGTTGTTGCAGATGTGGAAGTGATTCCTTCTGGCTCATTAGGATTGGATATTGCATTAGGCGTAGGTGGTTATCCAAGAGGTCGTGTAGTAGAAATATACGGACCTGAATCTTCTGGTAAAACCACATTGACACTTCATGCAATTGCAGAAGCTCAAAAAAATGGAGGTATAGCAGCTTTTATTGATGCAGAACATGCTTTTGATCGTTTTTATGCTCAAAAATTGGGTGTTGACATAGACAACTTAATTATCTCTCAACCAGATAATGGTGAGCAAGGATTAGAGATTGCTGATAATTTAATTCGCTCAGGCGCAATAGACATTGTTGTTATTGATTCTGTTGCAGCCTTAACTCCGAAAAGTGAAATTGAAGGAGAAATGGGCGATTCTAAAATGGGTCTTCATGCACGTTTAATGTCTCAAGCATTAAGAAAACTAACAGGATCTATAAGTAAAACCAACTGCACCGTTATTTTCATTAACCAATTGCGTGAGAAAATTGGCGTTATGTTCGGTAATCCTGAAACAACAACTGGTGGTAATGCACTTAAATTTTACGCATCGGTTCGTTTAGATATTAGAAGATCTACACAAATAAAAGATACGGACGGTAACGTTCAAGGTAACAAAACACGAGTGAAGGTTGTCAAAAATAAGGTTGCCCCACCATTTCGTACAACCGAATTTGATATCATGTACGGTGAAGGAATATCTAAAGTTGGTGAGATTATCGATTTAGGTGTAGAGTACGAAATTGTAAAAAAGAGTGGTTCTTGGTTTAGTTACGGAGATACAAAACTTGGACAAGGACGTGATGCAGTGAAGAGTCTATTATTAGACAATCCAGAACTTTTTGAAGAATTGGATGGTAAGATAAGAGAGGCCATTAATGCGCTGAAAGCTTAAATTCATTTTTATTTAGCTAAACACAGCTACCTTCTACGCAACCATTGCACCTAACTTTCATCTTATAAACAAATTATTGTTCAATGAGAAAAAAGTTAATTTTGTTAGCCATAGTTATGGCTTTCATAAACAATGGTTGCTCCATAGAAGATGATGACGCCAATTTTCATTTTATAGCATTGGAAATTGTTGACGTAGAATTACCAGAGTCATTTGATTATAATGAAACCTATGAGATTTTGGTAAACTATATTAAACCTGATAGTTGCACTAACTATGAAGGTTTTGATGTAGTTAAAAATTCATTAACGGTAAGAAATGTTGTTGCTATCGGATCAGTACGTACCGATACAGATAATTGTACTGTAGAATCAATAGTACAAACAGCATCATTTAATTTTAAAGTAATCTATACTGATCCTTACACTTTTAAGTTTTATACAGGTGAAAATAGTGAAGGAGAGGCTCAATATTTAGAAGTAGTCGTACCAGTAAACAAACCTTAAAACAATCAACCATTTGTGAGTCTAGAAGAACTCATACATAACTGCAAAAAGGGCGACCGTAAGGCACAGGAACTTTTATACAGAGCCTATGCCACTACCCTATTTGGCATATGTTTGAAGTATTCTAATTCTAGATTGAACGCAGAAGATAGCCTTCATGATAGTTTTATGACCATTTATGAAAAAATTGGTCAATATCAAGGCAAAGGGTCTTTTGAAGGTTGGATGAAAAGAATAACCGTGAATACAGTATTACAGAAATATAGGAAGGAAGAATTTTTAAACGTAGTTTCTGATAATATTGAAGAAGAAATTACCGTAGATAATGCATTTAGCGATATTAGCCTACAATCACTGCTAGGCTATATACAAGAATTACCAAATAAATATCGCGCAACATTCAATTTATATGTTTTGGATGGTTACACTCATAAAGAAATTAGCAAATTGCTAGGTACATCCATTGGCACTTCGAAATCTAACCTTGCCCGGGCTCGTACATTATTGAAAGAAAAAATAGAAACTAAAGTAACCCAGTCTATTATTGGAATACTTGTACTTATAACAACACAATTTTTATGATCAATTTGATTATAAACTGAAATCTTAAAAGATGCAGAAAAAAAAATTAGACGAACTTTTTCAAGACAAACTCTCGGAATTCAAACCCACACCAGACAATAAAGTTTGGAGGGCTATTGATGCGTCTTTGGAAAAAAAGAGAAAAAAACGAATTATTCCAATTTGGTGGAAACTTGGTAGCATTGCTGCTGCATTAGTTATTAGCCTTCTTTTGTTTAATCCGTTTACAGAGAACCAAACTCCGAACGAGATAGTTATAGACACACTAGAAGAGGTTAATAAGAAGCCGGAGATTCAGCCTAGTTCTAAAGAAGAAACTTTCAAAGAATCGCTTACTGCCGATGATAATCATTTAGTTGAAAAAGCTGTAAAAGAATCTACAGACTCTTATGAAGAAGAAATGCAGGTTTCAGCCAAATCTAAAAACTCTAACGAAGTCATTCAGCTTGCTGATAAAAACATTAATACCAATCGGTCTAAAAAAAATGATATTGTAGTAAGAACAGAGGTCAATAGTACAAAATCAATCATCAATTCTAATATTTCGATTGCAGAAAATACTTCAACTATAAAATTAGACAATGAGGCACAAGGCAAAGCTACATTGGCTGAAGAAGATTTTTTAGACAATCCTAATTACAAAACAGAAAAGACTACCCTAGAGAATACTATATCGAATAAAAATTCAGATATAAGTTCTGAAGTTGCAATCAATATACTCATCGATGAAAACAAAGAAATAGCTGAAGCAGATAAAAAATCTATTTTTGAAGAAATCGCTGAACAGGATAAGAAAAAACAAGAAATGGCAAGTAATAGATGGTCGGCTGGGCCAAATATTGCTCCTGTATATTTTAATGGCCATGGAAAAGGTTCTCCTGTAAACTCAATTTTCACCCCTAACTCCAAATCAGGAAATATCAATTTTAGCTATGGAGTATCGGTTGCGTACGCAGTATCTAAAAAACTAACCATTCGTTCGGGAATTAATAAAGTTGACTATGGTTATGATACCGAGGATGTCGCTTTTTCGTCATCTTTAAATGTAATATCTACAAACGGTCAACTAGCATCAATAGATTACGCCCCAACTTCCGAAACACTAACAGTTTCAAGTAAAAAGGTAACTTCAGAAAATTTCAGTACTGCTAACTCCGCTCTAGATGTAACAGCTAAAAGCGCCACTAGAGATGGATATATGTCTCAACAATTTGGATATCTTGAACTACCCGTTGAAGTGAACTATGCTCTGATAGATAAAAAATTTGGGGTAAATATCATTGGCGGCGTAAGTTCTTTATTCCTAATAGAAAATGCTGTTTCTTTAACTGCTGGAGAGTTAACAACAGAAATAGGTAAAGCCAACAATATAAACGACCTTAATTTCAGTGCCAATATGGGTATTGGATTTAATTATAAATTTTCGCCTAAGGTTAATTTTAATTTAGAACCGATTTTTAAATATCAATTAAATACATTTTCAGAAGTTGACGGTACATTTTTACCATATTCTATTGGTATTTACAGTGGACTTAGTTTTAAGTTTTAAAAATCTATCTTCTTTAGTTTTTTAAATCTTGGAGTATCAAATTACGTACATCATTCCTTAACTGTGCTTTTTCATGTTCTTCGAGGGTTTTAGTTGGAATAAACTTATGAACTTTAGCTCTACACTCTCCTGGACCACCACTAAAGAAGGTAAACGAGAACCTTTTTTTGTTGTCATAAAAAGTCATGGGCACTACTGGTATTTTATGAGCAATTGCCATTTTAAAAGCTCCATCCTTAAAATTATCAAGTAACACATGCTCTTCAGGAACACCTCCTTCTGGAAAAATACAAATACTTGACCCCTGTTGTAATCTTTTTTGAGCCCTTCTATAAACACCTGTTCTACTCTTTGGATCTTCGCGATCAACCATAATACAGACACGTTTATAGAAAAAACCGAATAAAGGAATATTCGCCAATTCTTTCTTCCCGACAAAAACAAAAGGATTCCTGCTTACCATCAGCATTAGCATAATATCTAACATACTGGTATGGTTGGCCACTAGCATATAGCTGTTTCCTTTAATCATTTTTTCTTCATACGTTATTTTAGGCCAACAGAACATACCAAATAAAATTGGTCTCGCCCAAATATTTCGCGCCATCCAAAAAAACTGCGGATACCAGCTTTCTTTTGAAGCGAAAAGCACCAATAAAGGAAAAAACAAGAGAATGGGAACGACCACTAAAATATGAAACCAAACACGGTAAAGCATTTGACCGGTTTGTTTAACGACTTTAAGCATAAATCAAAAGTAGTTATTTAGGTTAGTTTTTTTGTATTTGTTTTACCTTTGCTTTCATAGATACAAAGCAAATGGCAAGAATTTTAACTGGCATACAAAGTACTGGAATCCCTCATTTAGGTAATATTCTAGGAGCTATTATACCTGCAATAGAAATGGCGCAAAATCCTAAAAATGAATCTTTTTTATTCATTGCGGATATGCACTCCCTAACACAAATAAAAAATGGGGCAGAACTTAGACAAAACACTTATGCGACAGCAGCTACATGGCTAGCGTTTGGTCTAGACGTTGAAAAGACTGTATTCTATAGACAAAGCGATGTGCCTCAGGTAACCGAATTATCTTGGTATTTGAGCTGCTTTTTCCCTTATCAGCGACTAACGCTTGCCCATTCGTTTAAAGATAAGTCTGACAGATTAGAAGATGTAAATGCCGGTTTATTCACCTACCCTATGTTAATGGCTGCAGATATACTTTTGTATGACGCAAATATAGTTCCTGTTGGGAAAGACCAAATGCAACATATTGAAATGACCCGTGATGTAGCATCTCGTTTTCACACACAATTAGGCGAAACATTTGTATTGCCTGAGGGTAAAGTTCAGGAAGAAACCATGTACATACCAGGCACCGATGGTGCCAAAATGAGTAAAAGTAAAGGAAATCTAATCAGTCTTTTTCAGACAGATAAACAATTGCGCAAGCAAATTATGGGCATACAAACTGACAGTACGCCTATGGAAGACTCAAAAGACCCGTCAACTGATAATGTTTTTGCACTATATAAAATATTAGCCTCACAACCACAAATAGAGGAAATGAGCGCTAACTACTTAGCTGGCAACTATGGCTATGGTCATGCCAAACAAGCGCTTTATGAAGTCATCGTAAATAAGTTTGATGAGCCACGTGAAAAGTTTAATTATTATATGAACAACTTAAACGAAATAGATGATGCATTAGCATTAGGGGCTGAAAAAGCAAGAAAAGTTGCAGACGTTGTCTTAGACCGTGTTCGTGAAAAGTTAGGATACTAAAGAAAATAAGCTTCCTTTTTAAAATAATTTTAAAAACACAAAACCGACCACTTGGTCGGTTTTGTGTTTTTATCTACTTAGTCTATAAAGCGTTTTTTACGATTTGGTGTGAAAATAAATCGATGTTTACGCAAAATTGTTGAAATCGTTATTACATCTCCTTAAAAACAAACTGTTCGGTCTGTAGAAACCTAAATCGCCTCGAACAATTTGCCCGGCAAAGGTCTAATAACTCCATTCATTTCCATATTCAATAGTGTCGATGAAGCTTTATACGTAGGAATCTTACACTCAAGCGCAATAGCATCTAACAACTGCTTCCCATTATTTTGTAAATAGGTGTATATACCCTGTTCGGTTTCATTTAATTCTATAAACAGTTGCTTTTGAATGTTCGTAATTGGTTTCTGCTCTATATCCCAATCTAATAAATAAATCAAATCAGCGGCAGAAGTCATTACATGTGCCTTTTGTTGCTTAATTAAATTATTGCAGCCCAAACTATACTTATCTGTTGTTCTACCCGGTACTGCAAAAACATCTCTGTTATAGCTATTAGCAATATCTGCTGTTACTAAGCTTCCACCTTTTTCTGCAGATTCAACAACTACGGTCGCTTCGCTGACACCAGCTATAATACGATTTCGCTTTAAAAAATTCTCTCGTTCCGGATTACTAGTACTCCAGAATTCGGTGTAAAACCCGCCATTTCTCAAAACATCTGTTTGATATTTCGCATGAACCTTTGGATACATCTGATTTAAACCATGGGCAAGGCATCCTATTGTTTGAAGTCCTTGTTTTATTGCTTCCTTCTGAATACATATATCTACTCCATAAGCAAATCCACTAATGATAATAGGATTCAGTGGCGCCAAGTCTGCTATAAACTGTTCGCAAAAAGCCATGCCATAGCTTGTTATATTTCGAGTACCTACAACACTTATAATTTTTCGATTGACTAAATCAATATTCCCTTTTTGAAATAATAGTATAGGGCCATCAATACAATGTTTTAAGTAGTTAGGATAAGATGCGTCTTTGAAATAAGTACAGCTAATATCATTTTTAATGATATAATCATACTCTTTCTCAGCCGCTTCTAAATGCTCCGTTTCAAATAAATGCCTAATAGTATGTGTACCTATACCATCAATTTTTAAAAGATTTCGCTGGTTATCTTTAAAAATCGCAGATGGACTTCCACAGTGCGAAATTAGTTTCTTCGCCAAAATATCACCAATGTTTGGTACATGTTGCAACCGAAGCATTGCAATGAGTTCATCAGCAGAGTGTTGTGTAGTTTTCATTAATTGTTCACAAATTAGAGAAAAAAATATGTTAATAAAAAGTTACGAAAGAGGTTTTTATGCCCCCATATTTTTTACATATTTGCGTAACGATGGTTTTAGAACACTATATAAGCGATTTACTTTACAGGTACAACTGTGTTGTTGTTCCTGGTTTTGGAGCATTCCTTACCCAAAAAAATTCGGCTAGAATTAATCAAGTCACGAATACCTTTAGTGCGCCAAATAAATCTATAGCGTTTAACAAACAGCTCATCTCAAACGATGGTTTGCTAGTATCTTACGTTTCAGAATCGGAGAAAATCACTTTTGAGACTGCATTGTCTTTTATAGAGGATCAAGTTAAGGTTTGGCAAAATATCTTAACACAAGAATCGTCTTTATACCTTAAGAATATTGGGTCATTATCAAGAAATAATGAGAATAAGATATTATTTCAACCAGCTTCTGAACCTAACTACTTGACATCATCTTTCGGTCTTTCCAACTTTAATTCCATTCCTATTACTAGAGAGATATTAAAAAAGGAAATAGTTGAAATTGAAGAAAAAATACCATTTGTTATAAGTCCGGAGCGTAGAGAAAATAAAGGTTTTAGGCCTTATTTAAAATATGCTGCAATTTTACTACTTGCCTTTTCAATAGGCGTAACAGGGTATCGTGCATACCAACGACAACAAGCAAATAATCAAGTTGCCGAAAATGATGCTAAAGAATATGTAAATAAACAGATTCAAGAAGCTACTTTTTTCGACCTTTCTCCTTTGGAGCTACCTACGGTAACGGTTGAAGCATTAACTACAACATCACCTACTATTGCAAAAGGTGAAATGCATTATATTGTTGCTGGTGCATTTAGAATAAAAGCAAATGCTGATAGAAAGATTAAGCAGTTAAAAGCAAGCGGTTTTAATGCTGCTTATTACGGCACAAATGCTTATGGACTGCACATGGTTACCTACGAAAGCCACACCAATTCATCGGATGCTTTAAAAGCATTAAGGAAAATAAAGCAGACTCAGTCACCTGACGCTTGGTTATTATCTAAAAAATAAACCTTTTCACATTTTATAACTACCATTGTTGCCCGTATCTTTGCGGAAAATTTCATTAATGGAAGCAAAAACACCTGCAGCATCTAGAACCACAATGACCGACATGGTACTCCCAAGTGAGACCAACGCACTTCAAAACTTATTCGGTGGCGAACTTTTGGCTCGTATGGATCGTGCTGCTAGTATTGCTGCCGGCAGACACTCCCGTAGAATTACAGTTACGGCATCTGTCAATCACGTAGCCTTTAACCTTGCCATTCCCTTAGGTAGTGTTGTAACTGTTGAAGCAGCAGTTTCTAGAGCTTATAACACCTCTATGGAGGTATATATCGATGTTTGGATAGAAGATCGTTATAATGGTAAGCGTACTAAGGCAAATGAGGCCATTTTTACCTTCGTTGCTGTTGATGAAACTGGTAAGCCAACTGAAGTTCCAGAATTAGTACCTGAAACAGATTTAGAAATAACACGTTTTGAAGGGGCACTTAGAAGAAAACAATTGAGTCTAGTTTTGGCCGGTAAAATGAAACCAGATAATGCAACTGAATTAAAAGCCTTATTTACTAAAAGTTAAAATTACCTGAATCAGGACCGCTTCGTTTTCCATTTTCCAAACCATCTAAGAAGTATATTTCTTCTTTAGATAATTCAGAATCGAGAATATCGGGATTAAATCTACCACAATCGATACGAACGGACTTCGGAAAAGCAATTACTCCTTTTTGCAATACAATACATCATTGAATACCTGTACTAATCGGTTTATTCCTGATACTCATATTACTTATAATCTATACACCCATTCCTCAGGATTTAAACGAGAAGTATCTTGGTATAGGTAAAATTTAAGACGTGTCTGACCATTATTCCGATTGGTATAAACAGTTCCAAGTTCTTCTTTACTAGAAACTTTATCACCTTTTTTAACGTATAAATCAGAAAGGTTGTAATAGGTGCTTATAAAATTACCATGTTTAATCTGAACACCTTTATTTCCTCCTGGAACAGCCAATATTGCTATGACCTCACCTTCGAAAATAGCTCGTGCTTTAGAGCCTTCATCCGTTGCTATAATTACACCATTGCTTTGGTGCTTTATACCTGGATAAACAGGATCACTATACACCCCAAACCCCTGACTCTTTATACCTTTTTCAACAGGCCAAATTAATTTGCCTTTGTTTGCAGAAAAATTATTTGCAATAATAGTCGCCTCAGGTGTTAAAATAAACTTGCTTGAATTTTTGGTAGTACTTCCTGATTTTTTATTAGATGCCGCGATAGCACTTCTAATTAATCGTTCTATTTGCTGATCTATCTTTCGAGCCTCTTTTCTTTTGGCATCAATTGCACTAGTATATTTAGTTTCGTTTTTTCGAATAGTACCTAATAATGCTTTTTGTGTTTGTATTTCAGCGAATAATTGATCCTTTGCTTTCTTATTTTGAGCCAGTAATATTTCTTTTACTTTTCGCTCTTCATTAAGGTCTGAGTTTAAACGAGATAATTCCTCAGTTTTAGCCATTATCTGAGCCCCTTGCTCTTTTCTGTAGTCCGTATATTGCTTCATATATTGAAGCCTCTTAAAACCCTGAAAGAAGCTTTCAGAAGACAACAAAAACATTAATCTATTTTGCTTAGACTTATTTTGATATGATTTCTGAATCATCTTGGCATATTCATCCTTGATTTCTTGTAATTCAGATTTTAGCTTTCCTATATTCCTGATATTTGTATTGATTTGACGGTTCAACAAATTAGATTGTTGATTGGTAACACGTATTAATTGTTGACGCACCGTAATTTTTTTGTCCAGTGCTTCCATTTGATCTAAAACATTCCCTTTTTCTTTCTTCTCTGCAAAAAGCAAACGGTTAATATTTCTAATCTCAGATTGTAGTTGTTCACGTTTTTCTTCTAAAGCTTTTTGCTCGCTAGTTTGGCCAAAACATGCCATAGTAGTGACCAACAACAAAAATAAAAGGCCATGTTGTAGTTTAAACTGCATGTGATTATAGCTCTATTTCTTTAAAACCTTTGGGTATAGAATACGGAAAATTAACTGCCCCATTTAATTCAATATTCCTGAATTCAAGGGCTATATTATTCTCACTGTCTTTGGTAATTGCCCTAATTTTAATCTCATTAGGTAGTATCTCTTTATCTAAAATTTGATAATTCTCGTAAGATATCTCTAACAACCTTTTCTGTAAAGGCTGTGAAAGTTGCTGTAAAGCAATTTTATAATTTTTAGGCTCAATTCTGAACATGGTTTTATAAAGGACCCCTGGTAATCTAGGAGTTAATTGATATGAGTCTTCTGAAATATCAATACCGTATTTTTCTAGTCTTAAATCTACAATAGCCTGGCCCGTTAAAAGATTCTGAAGAATAGAAAAATCAACTTCTGTACCTAACAAATCACTTAAATACGAAAAATCTCCATCAAAGTATTCATTTTGTAATTTGTTGTAAAATGAAACACGGTCGGGTGTAATATAGGCTTTAACGATTCCCAAAGGGGCACTCATCCAAATGGCCTTGTCCTTTTCCATTCGTATACTAACAGAAACATTTTGCGAAGATTCCCCATCAGAATAACTGATTCTCATCTTACCATTCAAGGTTTTAAAATTAGCTTGATTTTGATAATGCGCCTTTATTACAGATTTCGCCGATAATTTCTCATCAACAGTTCCACCTGTAACGACCTTTGTACTTTTACACGAAGCCATTAGCATTATTGACACTATCAATAATGACTGTTTTATAGTAATCCCTCTCAAAAACTTCATCATCTAAAAACCAGGTTTTATTTTACTAAGGTACATATTTGCCTTTGACGTATTATTGATTGCGGTATATGCAAAAGCCAATTCTTTATAAATTTTATTTTCTAACAATCTATCGTCAATTAGATAATCTAAAGCCGTTTCCAAAATTTCTATAGCATCGTTGTGTTTTTCTGAACGATTTAAGGCAGTACCCTTCGCGTAATAAAAAAATGGTTGTGAAGGAAAGCTTTCCATAGCCTCTTCTGAGGTAGATAATAATTTAGCTGTATCAATATTATCTGCTAACAACTCATTTATTTTCGACTTGAATTCTTCTACACCATTCAATGCTTCATTAGAGACCTTCTTGCTTGGAACCTCTATTGGTAAAATCTTATTTTTCTGTATGGCAAGAGAATCATTTATCCTTTGATTTAATCGTTCGTTCGCTTTTGTTGATTTTAAATTCTTTAAAATAGCTTGGGCAGTTAGATAATCGGCTCTCAAAAAATAAATCTCTGCAATATTACTCCTTAACTCATCATTATTCTTGGGCAAATCATCTTTGACTTCCTCTAAAACAGATTTTCTAGCCTCAATTATATTCACTAAAGTTTCTGCATACCAATAATTTTCAGGCTCTCCATTTACGGCTTCCAGAGCATATTCTTGAGCTAAGTCAAGTTGATCATCATAAAGATGAAACTTTGCTAACTCAAAAGAAACAACGGTATTTTGGGGCTGTAGTCGTTTACACTCTAAAAAATAAGTTATCGCCCGGTCATAATTCCTAATTCCCTTTTGTTTTAGTCCCTCAAAGAAATTCTCTTGAAATGCATCTGAATATTCCTCTAAAAACACCTCTGCACTCTGCTCAACTTCAATATCTTGTTCTTCTTGGGCATAGATTGGCAGCTGCGAAAACAATCCACATACCCCAATCGCTAAAAAGAATAACTTCTTCATATAAAACTTCAACGTATAATTATGAGTGAAAAACCTATTTGACCCCAGTACTTCCAAAACCACCTTCACCCCTTGCTGTTTCTGACAATGAATTAACGGGGTTCCATTCTGCTCGTTCATGTTTAGCAATCACCATTTGAGCAATACGTTCGCCATTTTCAACTGTAAAAGGTTCATTGGATAGATTGACCAAAATAACCCCTACTTCACCACGGTAATCAGCATCAATCGTGCCAGGAGCGTTAAGTACTGTAACTCCTTTTTTAGCTGCAAGTCCACTTCTTGGTCTTACCTGAGCTTCAATGCCCACAGGTAGTTCAATAAAAAGACCAGTAGGTATAATTGCTCTATCTAACGGCTGTAGTGTGATGGATTCTGATAGATTTGCCCTCAAGTCCATACCAGCAGATGCGCTAGTTTCATAATTCGGTAAGTCGTGATTCGACTTGTTGATTATTTTTATGTTCATCTATTTAAATATAATTTTTTAAGGTTTTCAAATTCAAGTTTATAAACTAAGCCCAAGATCAATA
>CAXBIJ010000007.1:0-27209 GCA_963975675.1 uncultured Maribacter sp.
AGAGGTACTCCCTTATGTAATTTCTCAAGTTATAGGTGGTATTACTGGGGCAGCAATACTTTTCTTAATCGCTTCGGGTACACCTGATTTTGTTATTGGTGATTTTGCAGCCAACGGTTACGGCGAGCATTCTCCTGGTGGATACGAACTATCTTCCGCACTGATGATTGAGGTGGCAATGACATTTATTTTCCTATTTGTAATTTTAGGATCAACCTATACCAAGGCACCAAGAGGTTTCGCAGGTTTGGCAATAGGTCTTTGTTACACGCTAATACATTTAATTAGTATACCGGTTACTAACACCTCTGTCAACCCAGCTAGAAGCACAAGTCAAGCTCTTTTTGTAGGTGACTGGGCAATCGACCAACTATGGTTGTTTTGGTTTGCTCCGATTATTGGCGCCATTTTAGCTGGTATACTTTATAAAATTATTTCTCCAGAATTAACCGATCGGTAGTAGAATTTTATTGAATAGGCTCAACGTGTTTAGATAAAATATGTTGAGCCTATTTTTTATGTTATATTTAGGTTTTCAACCTATCCAAACCAAATATAATATGCCTTTATTCATTGTAATTTTAGGAATTTTACTTTTATTTATTCTCATTGCTAAATTCAAACTAAATGCTTTTATCACCTTCATAATTGTATCACTATTCGTTGGTATTGCTGAAGGAATGGAACCACTATCAGTGGTAGACTCTATACAAAAAGGAATTGGCAGCATACTTGGTTTTTTAGTTATAATACTGGGTCTAGGAGCTATGTTAGGCAAGCTCGTCGCCGATAGTGGAGCCGCACAACGGATTACAACAAAATTGGTCGATAAATTTGGTAAAAAAAATATTCAATGGGCTGTTGTTTTGACAGGATTTATCGTGGGCATCCCTATGTTCTATTCAGTAGGTTTCGTAATTTTAGTTCCATTGGTTTTCACTATTGCAGCTGCAACCGGTTTACCGCTTTTATATGTAGGTTTACCAATGTTGGCTTCATTATCGGTGACACATGGTTATTTACCGCCCCATCCTGCACCAACTGCAATTGCAGCTATATTCAATGCAGATATCGGTAAAACATTGTTATATGGAATTATTGTAGCTATACCGGCTATAATAGTGGCAGGCCCTCTACTTTCTAGAAAACTAAAGGGAATTAACGCAACTCCACTTAAAGAATTTATAAATCCTGTGATTTTAAAGGAAGAAGAAATGCCTAGTATGGCTAACAGTATTATTAGTGCGCTTTTACCGGTTATTTTAATTGCAATTGCTGCATTGGCCGAGTTTGCTCTTCCAGACACTTTTTTCTTGAAGAAGACTTTGATTTTTATAGGTAATCCAGCAATTGCTATGCTAATCTCAGTTTTGGTAGCAATTTACACACTAGGCCTGGGTCGTGGTAAAAAAATGAAAGAGGTTATGGATTCTGTGGGTAGTGCCATTACGGGCATTACCATGGTTTTATTAATTATTGCAGGTTCCGGTGCCTTAAAACAAGTACTTATTGATAGCGGAGTGAGTGAATATATTGGTGCCATGCTACAAGATTCAACTATCTCTCCTTTGATTTTAGCATGGTTAATTGCCACAGTAATACGAGTTTGTGTTGGTTCTGCCACTGTAGCAGGTTTAACTGCTGCCGGTATCGTTCTTCCTCTTGTCCAAGGAACTGGGGTTAGTCCTGAATTAATGGTATTGGCTATTGGCTCTGGTAGTTTAATGTTATCTCATGTAAACGATAGCGGATTTTGGCTATTCAAAGAATATTTTAATTTATCTGTAAATGACACTTTAAAAAGTTGGACAGTAATGGAAACTACCGTTGGAGTAATGGGCTTATTAGGTGTCTTGGTACTTAATGTTTTTATTTAAAATTAATAATATGCAAAAGAAACCTTCTGAAAGAATTAAGGAATTAGGACTGATTTTACCACCAGCACCCCCTCCTGCAGGCCTTTACAAACCTGTTTTGGTTGTAGACCATTTTTTATACATTTCTGGCCAAGGTCCAATGCAGAATGATGGCTCATTGATTATTGGTCGTGCAGGTTACGATATGACCATGGAAGAGGCTAAAATAGCCGCAAGGCAAGTTGCCTTGACCATGCTATCTACGATACAAACTCATTTTGGCAATATCGATAAAATTAAGCGAATTGTAAAAACTTTAGGCATGGTAAACTCGACCCCCGATTTTGGTCATCAACCCCTTGTCATAAATGGTTTTAGTGAATTAATGGCCGATATTTTTGGTCCTGACAATGGCGTTGGTGTTCGTAGCGCAGTTGGTATGATTCTGCCAGGTGGCATTCCTGTTGAAATAGAAGCTCATTTCGAACTACATCATTAAGCAATTATGCAAAAAAGCAGTTGGTATTCTTTGAAAAATCCTGAGGAAGTAGTATCTCCCTCTTTGTTGGTCTATCCAGATAGAATTCAACATAATATTGAATTGATGATTTCTATGATTGGCGATGTAAATCGTCTGCGTCCTCATGTGAAAACATATAAAAACGCGGATATCATAAGTATGCAGATGGCACGCGGAATTAACAAATTTAAATGTGCAACAATAGCCGAAGCAGAATTACTTGGTAATTGTAATGCTCCTGATATTTTGCTGGCCATGCAACCTATTGGTCCAAATGCCAATCGATTTTTAAAACTGATTAAAAAATACCCGAATTCAAAATTCTCCACAATTATAGATAACCTGACAATGCTTTCCATTTTAGGAGATTTAGCAAAGGCCAATACTATCAAAATTCATCTTTGGGTTGATATTAATAATGGTATGAATAGAACTGGTATAGCTCCAGATAAAAAAGCATTAGAGTTATATAAACAATTATATAACCACCCAAATTTAAAGGCAGAAGGCCTTCATGTTTATGATGGTCATTTAAGAAATACCGACCTAAAAAAAAGAGAGGCAGACTGCAACACTGCTTTTGAAGAGGTTGAATTATTAAAAAAATCTATTGAAGATCAAGACATCCCTAGCCCAAAGATTGTTGCTGGTGGATCTCCGACTTTTCCTTTTCACTGCAAACGCAAAAATGTTGAATGTAGTCCAGGTACAACTTTATTATGGGACATGGGTTATGGTGCCCAATTTCCTGAAATGAATTTTTTACCTGCAGCCGTTTTAATTACTAGAATTGTAAGCAAACCCACAACAGGAATATTATGTTTCGATTTAGGTCATAAATCGGTGGCTCCAGAAATGCCTTTTCCAAGAATTGAGTTTTTAGACCTTGAACATAGTAACCAAATTAGTCAGTCAGAAGAGCATTTAGTAGTAGAATATGATGATTTGACGATTCCAGAGGTTGGTGATGTTCATTATGCTATACCAAAACATATTTGCCCAACCGTCGCAAAGTATGATATCTTAACGGTTGTAAAGGATGGCGCTATTATCGACCATTGGGTAGTAACTGCCAGAACCCATAAATTAACTATTTAGTCATGTTCATATTTGATGCCCATTTAGACCTTTCCATGAATGCTATGGACTGGAATCGAGACCTTACTTGGTCTATAGAAGAAATACGTAAAAGTGAACAAGGTTTAACCGATAAACCAGGCCGTGGCAACAACACGGTTACTTTAGATGCGATGCGAAAAGGCAATATCGGGCTCTGCATGGCTACCCAAATTGCACGTTATGTACATAAGGACAATACTCTGCCAGGATGGAAGTCACCACAACAGGCTTGGGCTCATACCCAAGGGCAATTGGCTTGGTACAAGAGTATGGAAGTTGCCGGTGAAATGGTACAAATTACCAACAGAACCCAACTAGATGCCCACCTAGAACTTTGGAAGACGGATAAAGAAAAAAAGCCAATTGGTTATGTACTAAGTCTAGAAGGTGCAGATTCTATAGTCGATATCTCGTACCTACAAAAATCTTACGACTTAGGCCTTCGTGCTATTGGACCTGCTCATTATGGTCCTGGCACATATGCTCACGGCACAAACTCTGTTGGTGGTATAGGCACAAAAGGACGAGAACTACTAAAAGAAATTCAACGATTAGGTATTATTTTAGATGTTACCCATTTATGTGACCTTAGCTTTTGGGAAACAATGGTTAATTATGACGGACCTCTTTGGGCAAGCCATAATAATTGTAGAACATTGGTTGACCACCATAGGCAATTTACTGATGAGCAACTAAAAGAAATTATTGCTCGAAAAGGCGTAGTAGGTGTTGTTTTAGATGCGTGGATGATGACCCCAACTTGGGAAAGAGGAGTTTCAACACCAGAATCTGCTAACGTAAGTTTACAGCAAATACTTGATAATATTGACCATATATGCCAATTGGCAGGTAATGCCGACCATGTTGGCATTGGTTCTGATTTAGATGGTGGGTTTGGAAAAGAACAAGGGCCAGCAGATGTCGATACTATTGCAGATTTACAGAAAATAATAGGACTACTAGAAGACAGAGGTTATGCACAACTAGATATTGAGAAAATTATGAATGGAAATTTCATTAACTTTCTAAAGAGAAATCTCAAGAAATAGCACTCCATTCGTCGAATAAATAAAGTATCGAAATTAATTTAACGAAGCCTTAAGTACGCATGGCAGGGTATTTGTTATCTTTAATTCATCATTATTGATAACCCAATGAGGAAACATTTTTTTCTTTTTATTATTTTATTCTGTTTTAGCGTGGTTATCGTTTCCGCACAAACAGATTTACCTACCTCTAAGCCACTTAAAATTGAAAGTGTAAATCCTATTGAGCCGACAGAAAAGCCAAGTGCGAGTCCTGTTTTAAACATGCCCTCTTTAATTAAAGAACAGCCCAATCTTAATATGAGAGATCCTAATACCGTAAAGATGTTACGAGATGAGGAATTGGTTCAAGCAGGTACAGGTATGAAAATTGACCCTCGTATTGGGGTAGGAGAGCGTTTAGGAGGTTCTGGACAATTCTTTCCCGATCAATATTTAGGGGATGTGAAAAGCAGTGGTAAGTTTATAGGCGTCGTATGTAGAGATCATGAATATGTAGATGGGGATCGTGTAAAAATCTACCTGAACGATATGGTTGTTGAACCAAATTTGCTGTTAACAGGCTCATTTAAAGGTGTTAATGTTGATTTACAAGATGGTTTTAATCGTCTAGACTTTGAAGCTTTAAATCATGGTTCTTCTGCCCCTAACACAGCTCAAGTAGATGTTTATAATGATAAAGGCGAATTAATATATTCGAACAAATGGCTTTTATCTGCAGGTTCGAAAGCTACATTGATTGTCACAAAAGAATCTAAGTAGGTCAACTATTTCGGTAAACCTATAGAAGAATAAAATATCTATACTCCTATTTATTTTCTTTTCCCTGGACTATACGTTTCTTGTGCCCTTTTTAAAACATCTTCTCTATAATAAGCAGCATCTTTCCAATCGATATTTAAATACCTTTCGGTCTGGTCATTAAAATGCGGTGAAGTTGGGTCTCCACTTTGCCCGCCTGCTAAAATGGTCTTTGCTTTCACCTTGTCTCCAAATTCAACTGCCGCCACAAAACTATTACCTCGTGTGCCGTATATTTTCTTAGCACCCGGCGCAGTATATCTAGCTCCGTAAGCGGCTAGCGCACCCCAAGTACCTGATGCGAAGCCTACTCCTTCACTTGGCAAACTATCATTAAAGGCTTGTTTTATATCTCCATTTAAACGTTGGTATCGGTTGACCTCTCCCCAAGGCATTTTCCATGTTCCAAAATCATCATTTAAGGTATTTATAGTTTCTTCAAATACCACTAGTTTTTCTGTGTTAGGAGAATCACTTCCCCAATATTCTACCAACTCCATACTATTAAGTCCCTTTGGTCGAACGGCTTTTTGGTAGCTCAAAGTACCATAAAAATGTGCCAACGTCATCGCTATAGATTCTTTTGAAGTTTTATAGTCCCAATTGCGAAACACCTCAATCGCCTCTTTTAATTCCTTTTTTGGGTTTGCGTCATATGCTTTTACCAAACCAGGAATCAAAGCCTTAAAAGCTGGCAAAAATGGGTCATGAGCTAGTTGAATTAAGCTATCTATAGTATATCCTTCTCTATTCGTCAATAATTCAATAGCATGCACTCCTCTAAAGTTTTCTTGGTCATTAGACATGTAATAGGGGTAGTCTTCCTTTTTAGGACTGAACTCTAACGCCGAAGTATAGGGTGTGGAGTTACAATTCTGAATCCACCCATTTTCTGGATTCAATACCAAAATATTTTCATCCACTGTATGCAACCCTTGCCAATCTGTTTTAGGATTACTACCATCTACAGGTTCTTCATAGTTGAATGTTACATCTCTTTTAGGAACAAAATTTCCATGGAAATAAGCAATATTACCTTCTGCATCTGCATACACCGTATTGTTGCTAGAATTGGTACGAATATCCATCATTTCACGAAATCCTTTGTACCCACTTTGCTTGGATCTAATAAAAGACTGCTCAAGTGCTTTTACAGGTTCCCACATCATTGCCGATGCTGTCCATTGGCCATCAGCCACATGAGTAATAGGTCCGTGGTGCGTTCTATAAGTTGGGTATGTCTTTTCCTTTAATTCGTTTCCATCAACGTATTTTAAAACAACTTCGGTAGATTTTACTGGTCGTAGTTCTTCTCCATATTGATAAAACAAATTCTCATCATTCTTAACAATCGTTTCCTTGAATTCGTCCATCACATCGGTATAGGTTGAGGTATGCATCCATCCGGTTTTTTCGTTAAAACCTTGGTAAACAAAAAACTGGCCCCAAGTTACTGCGCCATAGGCATTTAATCCTTCCTCCGAAACTACATGAACTTCTCCTCTAAAATAAAATGAAGTATGCGGATTAATTAATAACATCGGATTACCAGACTGAGTTAACTTGCCAGAAATGGCAATACCATTTGACCCTTGCGGCTCCTCTGCCTCTTTTTCCTTTTTTATTTGTAATTGTTCCATTTCTGGAAGCGCCATATCACTTTCATAAAAAGCCTGAATCTTCTTGGTAGAAATTCGCTCTATATCACCACCAATAGAGCCTTCACTAAAATACATAGGCATCCACGGTTCAAAATGAGTCAATAATCTTGGTTGCACCTCAGGATGGGTATATAGATAATAATTAACTCCATCAGCAAAAGCATCACACAATTTCTTTAACCAATAAGGACTTTTCTCATAATTGGCTTTTGCCTCTTCTTCGCTCATGAATAATTTGGCACGTAAATCACTATACAAAGCTTCTTCACCATCTACCTCTGCCAACCGACCAATAGCCCAAATATAATTTTGTTCTACCCGGTTAAAGTCATCTTCGCATTGTGTATATAACAACCCAAAAACGGCATCAGCATCGGTTTTACCATAAATATGTGGTACGCCGTAATCATCTCTTATAATTTCAATATTTGCAGCTTGTGCTTCCCATTTCTCAACCTCTGGGGTTTTAGTGTTCTCAGCCTTACAGGCCATTATCAATACAAAAGTTAACAAGTAAATAATTCGATTCATAATTGTTCTATTATTGATTTTTTGAAGGTATATAAAAGTAGTTGAATTTTACCAGCTTCCATTAGATCCACCACCACCAGAACTTCCACCTCCCCCAGAAAATGAGCTTGAACTTCCACCAGAAGAACTACTACCTGAGCCAAATGAATGTGTACCCGAAGAAGAGAACGTTTTTCTATAATACGTCTTATCATTCTTAACCCAAGATATTTTCAACGCTTCTTTACCTGATATTCTAAGTTTAATAAAAGCAATAATCGCAGCAATACCAAAAAATGGTAATAACAACCATAGAAGTACAGCCGGATTATCAACCACCTTTGCTGCAGTCGCGTGGTTAGATGAATAAATACCATAGATCACAATTATAGGAGCTACCATAAAAATAAGTCCAAATAAAGTTGACAAAGAACCTGCTAGAAGCATAAACACCCCTGGTAAAACGCCAAGTTTACCCATAAATATTCCTCTAAAAACTTCAATGATATTCATATAACTCTTAAAAAAAGCAAAGCCACCCACGACTACAAAAATCAAAACGAAAAGACCCAAGAATCCATAGGCAATCATATCGTCTTTGCGTTCACTTTCTTCAATCTCTTGTTTGAATTCTGCCAGCGCCTCAGGATTACTTAAAAATTCAATGATTTGCTCAGCACCTTCATTTATTCCTTCATAGTAACGTTTCTTTTTAAAGTTCGGAATCATTGTATTTCGAATAATTCTCGAAGCAACGGCATCTGTTATATAGGCCTCTAAACCATACCCAACTTCAATTCGGACTTCCCTGTCTAGTCTGGAAAATAATATCAGTAGCCCATTATCGGCATCTTTTTTACCAATACCGTTCTGATTAAAAATACTAAGCGCATAGCTTTCTATTGTATCAAAACCCAACTCCTCTATGGTAACAATCACAACTTGATTGGTAGTTTGTTGTTCAAAATTTACCAGTCTCTGGTTTAAGCTTTCAACTTGATTTTTATTGAAAATATGTGCACTATCGGTAACAAAATCTTTCAGCTCAAAATATTGTTGTTGAGCATTTGTATAAAAAGTGGTTAAAAAAAGACAAAGTATAAGAATAATTTTGCGCATAAGAATAATAGTACTGAAACTCAAATATAAAAACCTTTATCCACACTCTGCATCAATTTCAAAATCGTGTTACTAAACCATCATATCTTTAGATTTAAAGTAACTTGCAGACTTTTAAAATCAACTTTTCATGTCAGAAAAAAAAGCAACAATCCTTTCAGCATTTAAAACAATAATTTGGCCAAGACGAAAGCTAGTGTTTATAGGTCTTCTATTAATCGTTATCAGTAAAGCCGCTAGTTTTGTAGCACCTTTATCCCTTAAATATTTAATGGATGACATTATCCCGAACAAAAATGTTGAACTTCTAAAAATGCTAGTACTTGCTGTTGGTTTGGCAATTTTGGTACAAGCCGTAACATCATTTTTACTGACAAAAATTTTAAGCGTACAAGCTCAATACTTAATATCTGAACTTAGAGCACAAGTACAAAAGAAGGTACTTTCATTGCCTATACGATTTTTCGATAATACAAAATCAGGAGCATTGGTTTCTCGAATTATGAGCGATGTTGAAGGAGTTCGAAACCTAATCGGTACAGGATTGGTTCAATTGGTAGGTGGTACTATTACTGCGGTAGTTTCGCTGATTTTACTTTTACGAATTAGTTGGACAATGACCTTATTCACCTTAGTACCCCTCGCTATTTTTGCATTGATTGCCTTAAAAGCATTTAAAGTTATACGCCCAATTTTTAGAAATAGAGGTAAAATAAATGCTGAAGTAACGGGTAGATTAACCGAAACTTTAGGGGGTGTTCGTGTCATTAAAGGCTTTAATGCCGAAGAACAAGAAAATAAAATCTTTGAGGAAGGTGTTGAACGCCTATATCTAAATGTAAAGAAAAGTTTGACCGCCACCGCATTCATGACCAGTTCTGCCACGTTTTTATTGGGATTGGCAACAACAGGAATCATGGGAATTGGAGGCTATAAAATAATGATGGGTGAATTGACAATTGGTGACTTCTTGACCTTTACTTTCTTATTGGGCCTTATGGTAGCGCCAATTGTTCAAATGAGTAATATTGGAAGCCAATTGACAGAAGCTTTAGCAGGACTAGATCGTACTGAAGAATTAATGAACATGACACCGGAATCTGATGAAGAAAATCGTACTGAATTCCTAAAAAATCTAGAAGGCAATATCGTGTTCAATGATGTTTCTTTTGCCTATGAAGAGGATAAAGAAGTGCTTCACAACATTAGCTTTGAGGCGAAATCTGGCGAAGTCATAGCCCTAGTGGGTAGTTCTGGATCAGGTAAAAGTACCATTGCAGGTTTGGCGGCTACATTTTTAAACCCACAATCTGGGAGTATTACTGTAGATGGAGAAGACATTTCAAAGGTAAACTTAGGTAGTTTTAGAAAACACTTAGGGGTCGTTTTACAGGATGAATTTCTTTTTGAAGGTACTATTCGCCAGAATATTCTTTTCCCAAGGCCAGATGCTTCCGAAGAAGAATTGACTGCTGCCGTAAATGCGGCATACGTTAATGAATTTACAGACCGTTTTGAAGACGGATTGGAAACTTTAATTGGTGAACGAGGGGTTAAATTATCTGGAGGACAACGACAACGTATCGCAATTGCCAGAGCGGTGTTGGCTAACCCTAGAATTTTAATATTAGATGAAGCCACTTCTAATCTCGATACTGAAAGCGAAGCACTGATTCAAAAAAGTTTGGCAGAACTTACTAAAGGTAGAACCACATTTGTTATCGCTCACCGTTTAAGTACCATTAGAAAAGCAAATCAAATATTAGTTATTGAAAACGGACGTATTGCTGAGCAAGGTACACATGATGAACTGATTGCTACGGAAGGCAGATACCATAATCTGTTTACGTATCAAGCGAGAATATAGAAATAGTATTCAGTGTACGAAAATATTCTTTGCCTCAATTCCAAATTGAAAAGTATAAAAACTACCATCTTAGCGATTGTAGCTCGGCTAACTGTTGCTCTGTAATACGGCTAATTACTTCGTCGCAAGGGCGTATTAAGCTTCTTCTGGAGCTAATTCTACCTCCAGGCCATCCATATCTTCAGAGATATGTAATTGACAGCCTAATCGTGAATTATCCTTTACATTAAATGCTTCAGAGAGCATTGCTTCCTCATCATCAGACATTTCTGGAAGCTCGTGTTCTGACTTTATATAACATTGACAAGAGGCACACATTGCCATACCACCACAGATTCCTATCGTTCCTTCGGGAGCTAGTTCATAAGAACGAACAACCTCCATCAAGTTCATGTTCATATCAGTTGGGGCGTCGATTTCATGTAATACTCCGTCTCTATCTATGATTTTTAATTTTACATCTGTCATTTAAGTAACAATTTTTTAATCTCCATCAACATAGTCGCTCGACTTAGCCAAGAAGGACATTTCATACTTTTTATTCAATTGCTTTAACAACTGCCTTAGGCGCTTCTTTTTTACTTCCATCAAAACCATTAATACCACCAACAGTAGTATACTTCATAACATATTTCTTATCTGGGAATATTTTTTGAAAAGCACTTTGGCACATTAATGTTGCTTCATGAAAGCCGCATAGTATTAATTTTAATTTACCAGGATATGTATTTACATCTCCTATTGCATAAATACCAGGTATATTGGTTTGATAATCAAATGTATTGACCTTAATAGCATTTTTTTCTATTTCCAAGCCCCAGTCACCAATAGGACCTAATTTAGGGGAGAGACCGAACAAAGGAATAAAAGCATCAACTGCTAAAATGATATTTTCTTTGGTATCTGTAGCCTTTCTAATTAAAACAGATTCCAGCGAATCCGTTCCATTTAACCCTATAATTTCTCCTGGGGTAATAAGGTTTATTTTGCCCTGATTCTTTAAGTCTTGCACTTTATCTACAGAATCTAATGCCCCTCTAAATTCATTTCTCCTATGTACTAAGGTTACTTCTGATGCAACATCAGCTAAAAAAATACTCCAATCGAGAGCAGAATCACCTCCGCCTGCCAGTACTACCTTTTTACCGCGATACACCTCAGGATCCTTAATCATGTAGGATACTCCATTATCTTCAAATTTTGCTAAGTTTTGCAATAATGGTTTACGAGGTTCAAAACTACCCAAACCGCCTGCAATTGCTACTATTGGAGCATGGTGCTTAGTACCTTTATTAGTGGTAACCACAAAAGAACCATCGTCTAGTTTTTCAATAGTTTCAGCGCGCTCTCCTAAAGTAAAACCTGGTTGAAATGGCTTAATCTGTTCCATAAGATTATCTACCAAATCGCCTGCCAAGACTTCTGGAAAACCAGGAATATCGTAAATAGGTTTCTTAGGATAGATTTCAGAACACTGCCCACCTGCTTGAGGTAGCGCATCAATTAAATGGCATTTTAATTTTAATAGTCCTGCTTCAAAAACTGCGAAAAGACCCGTAGGTCCCGCGCCAATTATAAGTATGTCGGTCTTAATCATTAAAAAAAGTATTTTTAAAACCCTTCAAAGTTATTGTTATGCTTCATAATAAATAATGACATATCTCAGGTTATACACCTACTACATTAATCACCTCTTCAATTTGCGGTGCGTATTTTTTAATCGTCATTTCCACACCACTTTTCAATGTCATTTGATTGACGCTACACCCTACACAGGCTCCTTCCAATCTTACTTTTACGGAATTTTCTTCAACAGAAATCAATGTAATATCTCCTCCATCACTTTGTAAAAAAGGTCTGATTTCCTCTAATGCTTTTTCAACATTCAATGTTAGTTCTTCCGTCGTCATAACTATTTTTTCTTAACCGCAGAACATCCTGCCATTGTTGTAATTTTTATTGCTTCAGTTGGTGGCAGTGTCTTATTTCTTCCAACAACCTCACTTACTACTTGCTTGGTAATTTCTTCAAAAGCAGCCTCTACCGGTGTCCCGCTTTGCAATGCTGCAGGTCTACCTACATCTCCTGCCTCGCGTATACTTTGCACCAAAGGTATTTCACCAAGAAAAGGTACTTTCAAATCTTCAGCAAGATGTTTCGCCCCTTCTTTACCAAATATATAGTATTTATTTTCTGGCAATTCTGCTGGTGTAAAATAAGCCATATTCTCTATGATGCCTAACACAGGAACATTTATAGAATCTTGTTGAAACATGGCCACACCCTTTCTTGCATCGGCAAGAGCAACTTCTTGTGGCGTACTTACCACAACGGCACCTGTTATTGGTAAAGCTTGCATAATACTTAAATGTATGTCGCCCGTACCAGGAGGCAAATCAATCAACATAAAATCTAAATCACCCCAATGTGCATCAAATATCATTTGATTTAAAGCTTTAGAAGCCATTGGCCCTCTCCAAATTACCGCTTGATCACGATGCGTAAAAAAACCTATTGATAATAATTTTACCCCGTAACTCTCAACAGGTTTCATTTTAGATTTACCTGCTATATTTACAGCTAATGGCTTTTCATTTGGCACATCGAACATAATTGGCATTGATGGACCATAGATATCTGCATCTAACAAACCTACCTTAAAGCCCATTTTAGACAAAGTAACCGCTAGATTGGCCGTAACAGTTGATTTGCCAACTCCACCTTTACCAGAAGCTACCGCGATTATATTAGAAATGCCTGGTATAGCCTTACCTTTTATCTCGTTAACTTTAGGCTTTACCGCAGGAGCATCGACCTTAATATTGATTTTAATCTTAGCCTTTTCGTAAACTTCTTTATGAATAATCTTTAAAATCTCAACTTCTGTCTTTTTACGAGCCTGTAAACTCGGATTTGCAATAGTAATATCAACCTCAACCTCATCGCCAAAAATCTGAATATTGGTAACTGCACCACTATCTACCATATTTTGACCCTCACCAGGAACCGTAATATGTTCCAAAGCCTTCAAAATGTCCTTCTTATCTATCTTCATTATATAAATTCATTCTAAACAACAAAGATAATCCTTAGATGGGAGATTATGAAGTTCGTGTATTGAAAATGAAGATGCCATCATAAATAGAACCTTTTATTACATGAAAATCATTTCTTGTTCAATTATAACTCAGACAATAATAGAAACTAGACAAAAATCGTAATTTAGAACACTATTAATAATTTCATCAAACATGTACCAACCAACCAAAAAATCAATTCAACTTCTAGTTATAAGTTCATTCGTAATAATGACAATAGCTTGCTCAAGTTCAAAATCTGAGTTTTCTAAAAAAGATGTCATTAGGTCGCAAAAATTATTAGGCCTTGATTTTGATAAAAAATATATAGACACCCTTTACCCTTACCTAAAAAGTAATAAAGAAGGATTCGATTCTTTACGGAAATATACTTTGGCAAATGACGTTTTTCCAGCGATTCAATTCAATCCTTTACCTCTAAATTTTTCACCAAAATCACAAGCCGGATTTCCAGATTGGAAAATTCCTGAAAATGTGCAACTACCAGAAAAAGAAGCTGATTTAGCTTTTTACTCTATCCCTCAACTTGCTTCATTAATTAAGTATAAGAAAATAAGTTCTTTAAAATTGACCGAATTTTTCATTGCCCGATTAAAAAAATATAATCCCATATTACAATGCACCATTACGATTACAGAGGAAATGGCGCTTGAGCAAGCAAAAAAAATGGACCAAGAATTAACTAATGGCCAATACAGAGGCATTTTACACGGAATACCATACGGAGTTAAAGATTTAATGGCCGTTAAAGGGTACAAAACCACATGGGGCGCAGAACCTTATAGAGACCAACAAATTGAGATGACAGCAACCGTAGTTGAAAAATTACAAAATGCTGGCGGTGTCTTAGTTGCCAAATTGGTATCAGGATCTTTAGCACGTGGTGATGTTTGGTTCGATGGAAAAACAAAAAACCCTTGGGATACCGAACAAGGAGCCTCAGGGTCATCTGCAGGTTCTGGTTCTGCCACATCTGCTGGGCTAGTACCTTTTGCACTTGGCACAGAAACATTAGGCTCTATAACCTCGCCGAGTACTAGAAACGGAATTACAGGTTTACGCCCTACCTACGGAAGAGTAAGTAGACATGGTGTAATGAGTTTAAGTTGGTCTATGGATAAAGTTGGCCCTATGGCAAGAAGTGCTGAAGATTGCGCGATAGTTTACAGCATTATTACTGGTAAGGACCCAAAAGATGGCACAACAACCGATTACCCTGATGGTTTTGAACCAAATAAAGATTTTAAATCTCTTCGCGTAGGTTATCTTAAAAAAGACATTGAAAAAGATACTTCGCTAAGTAAAGCCAATTTGGAAAAAGCATTGCAAACTTTTAAGAAAATGGGAATAACCCTAAATGAAGTCGAATTACCAGAGGATGTTCCCTACTCAAGTTTTGATGTAATTTTAAGAGCAGAAGCTGGTGCATTTTTTGACGTCTTAGTTCGCTCTAGAAACGTTGACAAAATGGTAGAACAAGACCAAAGCTCAAGAGCCAATTCATTACGTCAAGCACGTTTTATACCAGCTGTAGAATATTTACAGGCCAATAGACATCGACAAGTTCTTATTGAAAAAATGGAAGTAATCATGAAAGATTATGACATTCTTATTTCTCCAACTTTCGGTAATAGACAGTTGATCATTACTAACTTAACTGGTCACCCAGTGATTTCTATTCCTACTGGATTGGATAAAGAAAAACACCCTACCAGCATTACTCTTGTTGGCAATCTATATGATGAAGCCAGTATTCTTTTATTAGCGAAAATTTTTCAGGAAAATACGGAGTTTGATGAGATGCATCCTGCAGGGTATAGGGATTAGGATTATTGAATAGTGGACTTTCTAGATTTAAGTTATGTACCAATTAAATGTTCTCGATACCATTTTTTTCGAATAAAAAATTGGAGGCAAATCACTGGAACTAACATTGTGCAAAATTGATTAACACACTTTACTTATGAAACTCTTCTTCCATCTAACAGGTTGATGGTTCTTGAGCCATATGCTGCATTCATTTCTGAATGGGTTACTTGAATAATGGTTACGCCATCTTCTTTATTCAATTTTTGAAAAAGTTGCATAATTTCCTCACTCTGTTGAGAATTTAGTTTTCCTGTAGGTTCATCTGCTAAAATCAACTTAGGTTTTCCTATCAGCGCACGAGCTACACCAACTAACTGTTGCTGACCACCACTTAATTGGGTTGGGAACAAATCTTTCTTGCCAACAATATTAAATCGGTCTAACATATCAGCCACCAAGGCTTTTCGTTCCGAGCCATTGACTTTTTTATATAACAGGGGCATTTCTAAATTTTCTTCTACCGTAAGCTCATCCAATAAATGATAGGATTGAAATACAAAACCGATATATTCTTTGTACAAATTAGAACGGTATTTCTCTTTTAAGGTATGTACAGATTCGCTCAAAAATTCATACTCACCTTCATTAAAGGTATCTAACATACCAATCACATTTAGCAATGTTGATTTCCCCGAACCTGATGGTCCCATTATAGAAATAAACTCGCCTTCTTCTACTTCAAGATTTACATCTTTAAGTAAGAATATACGCTGACCGCCTTGCTGTACCCATTTGAAAATATTATTTAATTGTAGTAACATTCTTTTAGTTTTAGTTGTTTGTTAAGATTTGAGCTTTTACTCTGTTCGTAAACTTTTAACCGGGTTTGTATTTGCAGAGTTTATAGTTTTAATCGTCATTATTAAAAGTGAAATCACAATCATAGACAAACCACTTAAGGCAAAAATCCACCAACTTAATGTCGTTTTGTTAGCAAAACCCTCTAACCATTGATTTAGGCCATACCATGCGATTGGAGTAGCAATTAAGAAAGCAATCAATACTAATTTTAAAAAATCTTTCGATAATAAAAAATTTAATTGAAAGAGGTTTGCACCAAGTATTTTACGAATTCCAATTTCCTTTGTTCTGCGCTCTGTAGTATGTATGACCAACCCAAACAATCCTAAACAACTTATAAGAATTGCAAGACCTGTAGCCCATTGTAAAAGCATCGATGTTTTTTGCTCACTTTCGTAAAACTTTTTTACAGTATCATCCATAAAACTATATTCGAAATCAGATTCTGGATATAGGTCTTTCCAAATTGTTTCCACATCAGATATAGTAGATGGCCAATCACCACTATCCAAACTATTCAATTTAAAATGAATGGTTCTAAACTGCGTCCATTTTCCATTATTAGAACCTCCTGTAAATGCCATTGGTGCTACACCATATTTAAGGGAATGTTGGTTAAAATCCTCCATAACACCAACAATGGGTAAATTCTCATTGTCATTCTTTAAAATTTTACCAATTACATCTGCAGGGTTCTCAATTCCAATTACTTTTAAATACGATTTGTTGACAACAAATTCTCGTATTGAATCATTTAAAGGCATTCGACCTGCAACTAGTTTTAAATTGTATAAATCAAAATAGTTTGCATTACCATACATTAATTGTAAATCTGAATTCACTTCCTTATCTCCATCTACAAACAAAGCGCCCATAAACATTGTTGAAAATGATGCTGGTGGATTTCCAGAAAGAACAACCTGTTTAATTCCTGGCAATTCTTCCATATGACGTACAAACCTTGCTCGTTTAATAGCCGAGGTGTCTCTCCAAGGAGTTCGTAAATACGCAATGGCCTCTGTCTTAAAGCCCATGTCCTTTTTCATTATATAGTTCAACTGCTTACCTACCATCAGCGTGGCTATTATGAACACTTGCGCAATTACAAATTGAAATACAGTTAAATACTTTCTTAAAGTACCTTTATCAGAATTGGGTAGAATCTGCTGCTTAAACACTGAAACTGGTTTGTATTTAGACATGACCAAAGCAGGATAAAAACCTGATAAAACCGTTACTAAAAGTAGCAATACAGCTATACCTGCCATAATCCAAGGATTCCAAAAAAGCTCAAAAGTGAGTCCTGTTGGAATAAAATCAGAAAATAATACGAGTAACCATTTCGATAGAAAAAAAGAAAGAATAGCGGCAGCCAAAGTCAATATAAATGTTTCTCCTAAGAACTGAAATATCAACTGTTTTCTTGAACTGCCTAAGGTTTTTCTAATACCAATTTCCTTTGCTCGTTGTATGGCTTGGGCAGTATTTAAATTGATGAAATTTATACATCCTAGAAGAACTAAGATAGCAGCCAAAAACAATAAACTTTTTAGCGCTGACATTGTTGTTCGACTATCATTAAAATCGAACGTGCCATAATCAGGATTCAAATGAATGTCAGCCAGTGGCTGTATGGTATATGTATTACTTCTACCAATGGCTACCATTTCTGGTTCATCATGCTCTTTTGCAATTTGGGCAAGGGTTTCCTGAACTTTTATAGGGTCTGCATTCTGTGAAAGTTTTATGAATAATTGAGAGGCAGAGTTGGTGTTGTTCCAATTTGCTTCGTTTACAGCATTGGTCATATCTTGGGTCGCTGCAGTTTTTAAAGAGATAAATTCTTCAAAAACAATATCTGTTCTTTTGTTGAATTTGGAAATTATACCCGATACGGTAGCTGGTATTGTATCATTATAAATTACTGACTTTCCTAAAATGCCATCTAACTCTTGATTAGGAAAATATTTTCTAGCACGTTCTTCAGATAAAACTACCGTATTAGGTTCCTCCAAAGCACTTTCCTTATTCCCTGCCAACCAATTATATTCAAAAGTCTTAAAGTAGGATGGCTCGGTATAGATTACAAATTCTGGATTTTTAAAGCGATCGCCTGTTTCCTGATTTTCTACATGTAGAGGATACGTGGTGAAAAATGGTGCTACCGTTTCCAATTCCTCCATATTTAAATCCACGAGTGCTTGTGCCAGAGGCACTGTTACACCTGCATTGTAAAAATCGCCATCCGGACTTTTAAACGCTGTAGTAACTCTATAGATTCTATCGCCATCTGGATGAAATTTATCAAAAGAAAGGTCATAAAACACCATAGCGCCAATTACAAATGCAGCACTCAAACCTATGGAAAGTCCCAAGATGTTTATCAATGAGAAGACCTTGTTTTTCCAAACATTACGAAATGCAATCTTTAAATAATTACGTAGCATATTAGTTTAGTTTTACTCTGTTCGCAAACTTTTTACAGGATTTGCCGTTGCTGATTTTATTGCTTGAATGCCTAATGTGAATGCTGTTATACAAAAAGCAATACATCCTGCCAAAGCAAACATCCACCATTGAATAGAAATACTATATGCAAAACTACCCAACCATACACTCATCATATACCAAGCAATTGGGAACGCAATCAAAGCCCCAATACCTACTAGTATTATATAATCCTTTGAAAGTAAAACCACTATTTTAAATACACCCGCTCCTAAGACTTTACGTATGCCTATTTCTTTAATTCTTCTCTTTGCCATAAATGAGATAAGACCGAACATGCCTAAACAGGAAATAAAAATGGTTAATAATGCAACCACGTTAACAGTTTTTAACATGCCGTCGATTAGGCGGTATTGTCCGCTTACTTTTTCACTAAGGTCACTTTGGGCATAATTCTTTCTGGAATCTATTTTAGCAAAGGCATTGGCTATTATATCTTTTATTGCTTTTTCCTGACCGTTAACAACCCGAACAGAGAGGTAACGATGTGCTGCTAAATTTTCTACGTCTCTGTAATAATGTACTAATGGTTCTACAGCGTTCTGTAAATCTTGATAGTGAAAATCTTCCATCACACCAACAATAGGGTTGCCTATAAAATCGCTGTTTTTAGACTTCAACCGTTTTCCTGCTATAGATGTCCAACCAAAAGCCTCCATTGCACTACGATTTATAATGACCGGTTGCTCCTCTCCATTGTCTATATCGCTATCAAAATCTCTACCTTCTATAAGAGGAATTCGTAGTGTTTTAAGGTAGCCGGCATCTGTATAAGAACGACGAAGACGTACATCGGCTTCTGTATTTGGGTCGTAAAACCTGGTATAATTGAAATAATAATCAGACGGAATTGACTGACTAGTACCAACATTTTTAACAAAGGGATTGGCTTCTAAATCATTTAACAGCGCCTTAAAGCTAGAGTTGGCGGCATCCATGTTTTTATAATCAAGGTCTATGTAACCGACAATTACATTATCTCGCTCAAAGCCCAAATCAGCCTTTTTCATAAACCCAATTTGACTATTTAAAATAATAGCAACACAGATAAAAAGGATAGCAATAGAAAATTGAAGGATGATAAATGAATTTCGTAAAATAAAACTCCCCTTGGCACTATCTATTTTTCCTTTGATGCCTTGTGAAACCGGCAATGAAGTAAATCGTAATGTAGGTAATATACCTACCACCAAGGTTACCAAAACACCTAAGGCAATAGCCCCTAAGACTACAGGATAATCATTTATAAAGTTAAAATTAATCTCGCCAAAATCGGCACCAAAAATATCGTTCAGTTTAGGTAATAAAAACCCAAAGAAGAGTACCCCAGAAATTAGTATGGATAACAATACTAAAATCCCATTTTCCAAACAAAACTGGGTGATTACCCCTTTGCTGCTACCTCCCAAAATTTTCCGAACAGCAATGTCTTTCGTTCTACGAAACATAGTAGACGTATTTAAGTTGAGAAGGTTTACAAGTACAAGAAGTAACACAAAAAAAGATGTTGCAATATTACCAGCAATAATTATTTCAACAACAGGTATTGAATCCATACGAACTTCTGAATACGGCATAACTTCCATTCTTGAAATTACTGTAGGGTCTGCATAATTTTCCTGAACTAAGTTGTCAACTTTCTTTTCAAAAAGTGCAATATCCGTTTCTGAGGACAGTTTTAAGAATATTGGCGAAAAACTATTATCCCAATTGGTCTGTTGTATAAAATTAGGGTTATCCTTTAAAAGTGTATTCGGTAGCAAAACACCCAATCGAAATGAAGAATACGGACTTATCGGCTCTAAAACACCTGTAATGGTCAAATTTAAAGTGTCTGCTGCCTTTAAGTTTCTACCTACTGGGTTTTCTTTACCAAAAAGTTGCTTGCTTACTTTATCAGTTAAAACGATTGAATACTTTTCTTTAAAGGCGGTGTTATGATTTCCGAATTTTAAAGGCAATTTAAAAACTTCAAAAAATTCAGGGTCGGCATACGCAGTTGTGTTTTGAAATTCCTTATCCCCAACTTCTAACCATATATCACCCCAGCCATGCAAGTGTGTGCCCGCTTCTACTTCTGGTGACGTACTATTTATTTTATCCAATAAAGGATATACAGCTTCATTGTAATCGTTGCCATCATTCAAATGTGTTTTCAGGTAATAGATGTTTTCTTTTTCTGGAATTATGTCATCTGCCACATAATAAGCATAGACAGAAAACATTAGTGTTAATACACTACCAACACCTATGCTTAGCCCTAAAAGATTAAGAAAAGAAAGTGTTCTGTTTTTCCACAGATTACGAAAAGAAAGTTTTAGATGGTTCTTTAACATGATTATTATTTTACTCTGTTCGTAAACTTTTTACAGGATTAGCTTTTGCTGCTTTTATTGCTTGGAAACTTACTGTTACTATGGTAACCAACATTGCACCAACCATGGCCAAAGCGAATATCCACCATTTTAAAATTACTCGATAAGGATACTCTTGCAACCAACCGTTCATAATATAATATGCAATCGGAACTGCAATGAAACAAGAGATAATAACCAGCTTCAAAAAGTCTTTTGACAACATATTCCATACATTGAAAATTGATGCTCCTAATACTTTTCTAACCCCTATTTCTTTCTTTCGTTGCTCTGCTACGAAAGATGTAAGTCCAAAAAGACCTAAACAACTGATTAATATCGCAAGCGCGGTAAAAACACCTGAAAGCGTACCGATGCGCTCTTCCGACGCAAATTTTTGGCCATATTCACTATCTATAAATTCATACTCAAAAGGTATATCTGGAAAATGCTCTTTAAAAACCCTCTCGATTGTTGCAATATTTTTAGAGGCACTCTTATTTGGGTTTAATCTTACATTATAATAACTAGCATTATTTTGCCTATCATATACATAAACACCCTGTTTTACTGGCTCGTAAGGTGATTGCGTTATCATGTCTTGTACTACGCCAATAATTTTCATTGGTGGTCCTGGATCTTCATCATCGTCATCTCTTAAAAGTTGACCAATAGGGTTTTCCATTCCTAAATATTTCTTCGCAGTTTCATTGATTAGCACACCCATAGAATCTGTTGCAAAATCTCTAGAAAAATCTCTTCCTTCTACTATTTTAAGATTCAATGATTTTGCAAACTCCGGTGAAACTTCTGTCCAGGCTAAATCTTCTTGAAAGCCTTCTGGTTTTCCCTCCCAAACAAAACCACCTCTATTAGACCAAATTTGAGTTGTAGGACTACTAGATGTAGACATTTCAATTGCTGCCCCAGAACTCAAAAACTCTGAACGCATTAAATCATATTTACCAAAAAAATCTTGACTAAACGTGGGTATCTGAATTAGACCCTCTTTGTCATACCCTACAGGACGATTCTTGGCATGATTAATTTGTTGCATCACTATGACCGTACCTATAATGAAAGCTACTGAAACAGTAAACTGCACCACAACTAATATTTTTCTTGGCAAGCCAGCATATTTACCTGATTTAAAAGTTCCTTTTAAAACATCAACTGGCTTGAAAGAAGAAAGATAAAGCGCAGGATAACTACCTGCCAACAATGAAGTAAATAGAATAAATACCAGAGAAATCAACCAAAACAATCCATTATCCCAAGGGAAAGTAATTTCCTTTTTTGACAATTCATTAAATCCGTTTAACGATAATACCACCAATAACATTGCTATTAAAAAAGCAAATAGAACTACTAGGAAAGATTCGCTTAAAAACTGGTAGATTAGTTGCCCTCTTTGTGATCCTATAGCTTTTCTAATACCAACTTCCTTACCTCGTTTCTCTGACCTTGCAGTGCTTAAATTCATGAAGTTTATACATGCTAAAAGCAATACAAATGCACCAATAATACCAAAAAGCCACACATATTTTATGCGGCCACCAACTTGTTTGCCATTTTCAAAACTACTACGCAGATACCAATCTTTCATAGGAAAAAGAAAAACCTGAGGATTGAATTGAGCTGTGTCCGAGTTTAGGTTTTTCTTGACATCTTTAATAGTATTGGTCACCTTATCGAAGGTTGTATTATCTGCCAATTGAACGAACATTTGAAAAGAATTGTTACCCCATTGATCTTCGGCATTTCTTATCCATTCGTTATTTGCCAAATATTTTTCCCAAGGAATTATAAAATCTGTATCATTGAATGTATTGTTGAACGGTACATCTTTGTAAACCGAACTTACATTCATTTTGTGTTCATTACTTACTGTGACTGTTTTACCAATCGGGTCTTCGTTTCCAAATAAGGCATTGGCCGTAGATTCAGATAACATAATGGAATTGATTTCTCGAAGCCCGTCCTTATCCCCTTTTATAATTTCGAAGCCAAAAAGTTCTGGCCCTACTTGTTGCATATAATTACCTGGTCTAGAAATACTCTTTTCTCCATATTTTAAATAATGATCATTGGTCCAAGAACACATAATCAAATGTTTAAAATTGTCTGAATAGCCATCTCTCAATGCCTTTTCTAAAGGTCTAGGTATCGCGGGGCCCGTACCTGTCTCTCCATTAAAAGTTTGTGATTGGAAAACCTGAGCAATTTTATCTTTGTTCTTATAATAATCATTGTACGATTGTTCATCTAATATCCAAAGTCCGATGATTAAAGTAACCGCCATACCCAAAGCGAGACCTCCTACATTTATGAAGGTATACCCTTTGTTTTTCCAAAGATTTCGCCAGGCGATTTTTAAATAGTTCTTAAACATGATTCTCGTTATTTGATTGATTGATATTTCTTATTAATTCATTCTAGTATAAAGAGTGATTTCATAATTAAATGTTTCATTCTGAGCGTAAACTTTTAACCGGATTGACTATGGCCGCCTTAATACTTTGATAGCTTACAGTAACTACTGCTACCATAATTGCTAGAAATGCTGCCAATGCAAAAGTTCCAAATCCAATTTCTATTCGATATGAAAAATCTTCAAGCCACTTGTTCATGGCGAACCACCCTAAAGGCATTGAAATTAAAATCGCTACGCCAACCAGCTTTAAAAAATCTACTGTAAGCCTGTATGAAATTTGACTTACAGTAGCTCCTAATACTTTTCTAACCCCAATTTCCTTAGTACGCTTTTCGGCATTGAAGGCAGCTAATCCAAATAATCCCAAACACGCTATAAATATGGATAGAAGAGTAAAAATGAAAAATATTTGACCCAGCTTACGTTCAGATTCATACGTAGTATTAAAGGCCTCGTCCATAAAACGATAGTTAAACGGTTGCCCAGGTGCTAATTCATTCCATTTCTGCTCCATTAGAGCAATTGTATTTGAATAATCACCTTCAGATATTCTAACCGCCATATTTTCATTGGCTTCATCTATAAAAAGACCCAGGGCACTAATATTCTCACGCAAAGATTCATAATGGAAATTTTCAACTACCCCTATTACCGTATAATACGATGGGTTCTCTAATTCAATATCCTCAGAAATACGCATTCCTAAAACATCTTCTGCCGAAACATTTAGTATTGCTAGTGTAGCTTCATTTATTATTACTGCAGTTGAATCGGTTGGTATTTTATTATCAAAATTTCGCCCTGCTACCAATTTCATTTGTAAGGTTTGCATGTAGTCTGTATCAACAGACCATGTTTGCATTTGAATAGCATTCTCTTGTTCTCTTAAACCTTCTTCAAAGAAAGAACTGTCGGAACGCCAAGACGGGGTTGGGTAAAAATTACTCACAGTAACATTTTCAACATTGGCCTGCTGCAACAATTGTTCTTTAAAGGCTTGTGTTTTTGACCCCAAAGAAAATGTATCGCTAATCAATACTACTTGGTCTTTTTTAAACCCAAGATCTTTGTTTTGCATGTAATTCAATTGTTGAAAAACAACCATAGTGCTTACAATCAGAAAAACCGAAATAGCAAATTGAAAAACTACCAAGGTATTACGTACCCTGCCTCCGCCCGCAGAACCCTGAATATCCCCTTTAAGTGTCTTAACAGGCGTAAACCTCGACATAAAAAAGGCAGGATAACTGCCAGACAAAAGCCCTAAGATTAAAGTTATAGCTAATAATGTTAACCAGAATAATGGACTTGTATACGGTATGGAAATAGTTTTACCAGCTAGTTCATTAAAAAATGGAAGGGCAACTACCGTAATTGTTAGCGCAATTATTAAAGAAATAAAGGCTATTAAACCTGATTCTGTCAAAAATTGAAAAACTAAATTCAATTTATTTGAACCCAAGGTTTTACGAACGCCAACTTCTTTAGCCCTTTTAAGGGAATGTGCTGTAGATAAATTCATGAAATTAACACAAGCCAGAACAATTAAGAACAACCCTATAAATGATAGAATATAGACATCTTGAATACTGCTAGTTGCACTCATTTCTGAATGCCTATCTGAATGTAAATGAATATCAGTCAACGGCATTGTATAATACCTAATATAATTACCCGATGCAGCAAAAGTTTCTGCAGTCATACCTGGGAAGTATTTTTGAGCCCATGGCAACATGTATTTTTCCAATATACCTTGTAAAGGTTTTTTAAACTCTTCGGCGGTTACTGTTGGTATAAGCTTTATAAAAGTGAAATAATTATTACTTCCCCATAATTCTTCACGGGAAGCTTTATTGCCAGACATCGCTAAAAAAATGCTGTAATCGTTCAGAATTGAATTCGTTGGCATATCATCAACAATACCTGTTACAGTATAGGTATCTGTATTATTCAAAACTACATTCTTACCTAGTGCACTACTATTTCCGAAATGCTTTTCTGCTGCAGTTTTTGATAAAACCAATGAATTCGGCCCCGTTAATGCAGTTCTTGTGTCTCCTTCAAGCAAATCAATTCCGAAAAATTCAAAGAATGTTGAATCAGCGTACGTAGTATGAATTTCTTTTATACTAGTATTACTTCCTACTTTTTTAATATGCATAGAACCAAGCGTTCTAAACCTTGTTGAAGATTCTACCTGTGAATAATCTCTTTTCAAGGCAGCTGCCATTGGTGGGGCAGATTGTGCAGCCTTAATTTCAGCTCCTCCAAATTTTATATCAGCATCAATTCTATAGGTTCGCTCAGCATCGGCAAACATTTTATCATAGCTCAATTCATCATAAATATATAATGAAATGAGAAGAGCCCCGGCCATACCAATGGCAAGACCGAATGTATTTAGAAAGGTAAAAAATGGTTGTTTTTTTAAACTTCTCCAAGCAATTTTAAAATAGTTTGCGAACATGATTCTCGTTTTTGATTGGTGGTAATTATTTCTACCTATTTACTAAGCCCTAATTTCATGCCATACATATAAATATTTAACTATCAGTATTTTATATGTTTAATTGTTATGATTACTGTAAAATAATTGGACAAAATATGTCTAATATGTTTACATATCTATGTTTGAAAAAATGAATTCTATAAATGATAATTTTTACTTTATCCTTTACTCTGTCCGTAAGCTTTTTACAGGGTTAGCCCTTGCGGCATTTAATGCTTGAAAACTTATGGTTAGCAATGCTATTACAATAGCAACAGTGCCCGCAATTACAAAGGCCCAAATATTGATTGATATTCGATAAGCAAAACTCTCTAGCCAATTTTGCATTAACAACCATGCAATTGGACTGGCTATTAAAATGGCTATCAAAACCAGTTTCATGAAATCTTTTGACAATAAGCCTACAATACTTGATATACTAGAACCTAAAACCTTTCGTACGCCAATCTCCTTTCGACGCTGGCCAGCAGTAAATGCTGATAAACCAAATAAACCTAAGCAAGAAATAAGAATGGCCAGTAAGGCAAAGATTTGAGAAAGACTACCTATTAATTTTTCACTTGTGAACTTGGCATTATAAGCGTCATCTACAAACTCATATTCGAAAGGAAAAGCTGGGTTATATTTCTTTAATACCTTCTCCATAGCTGACAAGGCAGTAGTGGTTGCCATACCTACCTTTGCTTTCACATATAAAAAACGCGCTTCGCCATGGTAATTAAAAAATATTACTGGATCGCTAAACCCATACATATCGTCATATAAATAGTCTTTGACTACTCCGATTACAGCATAGTCATTCTCAATTGTTTTACCAATCGCGCTGCCAGACCCCATTAGTTTTGCAAAAGACTCACTTACTATAAGATTAGTGCTGTCTTGAGTAGGATTGGTACTAAAACCTCTACCCTCAAGAATTTTCATTCCGGCTGTATCAAAGAAATTTGAACTAATATACCTTGTGGATACCAGCACATTCTCTGTATCAACACCACCCTGCCATTCTAAACCTGATGTATTATTACCTCCAGATAAAATATCAGAATTATTCAAGCCAACACTTGATATCATACCCGATGCAATCATCTCTTGCTCTATAGGATTGAAATTTTTAATCATATCTCCCTTAACAGGTAT
>CAXBIJ010000008.1:0-26125 GCA_963975675.1 uncultured Maribacter sp.
AAAACAGAATCAAACTTAGAACTAATACCTGATTCTACTAAACTTTTGTTGTGAGCCAGGTAAGTAAGATTGTCAAATACCTTAAAACTCTAAAAGCGTGTTCTACGCACTTTTATAAAAACTAATTAGAAAACACAATGTATTTCGTATTCAAAGCATGCTTTATCACTTGAATCAATGTAAAAATCTAATAAAACAAATTTAAAAATTCGCCATACTGCTTCGCATTAATTGTTGTGTAAACCCCAATTGTTGTTGTGAAACTATTTCTAAAACCAAAACAGTGTATTACATCGGAAATACCGCTCACTTTATCGGTAAATATTTACCTTTCATCTAGGTTTAAATCAAAAAAAAAACACCTTAAAAAAGGTGTTTTTAATTTTTAAAGCCTTGAATTATGAATTCATAGCCGAAATTATAAACTCTTTGAAATCCTTAGAAATCGGTATTAGTGTATTGTTAATCATTATATCTTTTGAATTGATAGCATCGATATGATCCACATTCACGATATAAGATTTATGAGCTCTATAAAATTTGTTCTGAGGTAATTTTTCTAAATAGTCTTTTAAAGGCGAACGAACCAAAAACTTCTTGTCGATGGTATTCACTTCTAAATACACATTATCTGCCTTTATAAATTGAATATCACCAAATTGTATTCTATAATATAAATGTTGTTTTTTTACAAATATCGAATCCTTTAAAATTGAATTTGACATTGGTACATCTTCATTAACATCGTCATGAGAAATACCTTTAGCAACATTTTGCTTACCATAAATAAAATTTGAAAGTGCAATTTCAATAGATGTATATAAATCTTGTTGCTCGAATGGTTTTACCAAATAACCGTTAGGTTTAACCGTTTTTGCATTTTCAACAGTTGCACGGTCGGAGTTAGAAGTAACAAAAATGAAAGGAATGTCATAATTCTCTCTTATGTGTTTCCCTAAATCTATTCCAGTCTTATCTGACGCTAAAATAATATCTATAAGTACTAAGTCTACTTGTTGTGTTTTTAGCACTTCAATTGCCTGTTCATAAACAATAACATTGTCAACAATTTCATATCCTATTTCCTCTAACATAGACTGCATGTCATCAGCGATAATCACGTTGTCCTCTACAATAAGAATTTTAATGGGTTGTTCCAAGATCTGAGATGGTTTAGAAGGTTACATTCAAAATTACAAAAAATAATAATAACTAATAAAAAACAAAAGCGCAGTAAAAAAGGTACTTAAAGCCAATTTTTTGAGCTCGGGGTCAAGTTCTGCCTCATTATTTGTCACTGCGACTTTACGCAAATGAAAAAATACGGGCACAAACCCAATAAGACTTACATAACGAATTAGTGATCCATTTGTTGTGGATAAAAAATAAAACAAGCACAGAAATGAAATTGACAGTAAGGTATAGTGATACATCTTGGCTTTTCTTAGCCCCAATTTAACGACCAAAGTATTCTTACTTACAGATTTGTCTGATTTAATATCTCGCATATTATTCAGGTTAAGAACACCAACACTTAACAATCCAATTGTTATTGCGGGAAGAAAAGTAATAAGATATATAGCTTTGAGATACAAAAACATTGTACCAAGAACACTAACTAAACCGAAGAAAATAAAAACAAAAATATCCCCAAGACCATTATACCCATATGCAGATTTACCTACGGTATATTTAATAGCTGCCCAAATAGCGAAAGCACCTAAAGTTAAAAATAATGCAGGATATAAAATTTCCTTTAAACCAAAGGATGTTAGTATTAATAAAACTATTAGAACGATATTGACACCTATGCTAATATAAATTCCTCGCTTTAGTTCTGTTCCGGTAAGAAGTCCGCTTTGTAAGGCTCTTTTCGGTCCTATTCTGGCATCATTATCCGTTCCTTTTACACCATCACCATAATCATTGGCGAAATTAGAAGTAATTTGTAGCCCTACAGTAGTACATAGCGCCAAAATAAAAATATAAGTATTTGTTGCCCCGTGAAAGGCCGCTATAGCTGTGCCTACAAGTATACCAGAAATTGATAATGGAAGAGTTCTAAGCCTTGCTGCATTTAGCCATGCATTAACTTTAGTCACTAATAAGGATCTTCTATTTGAATTCTTTTACCATCTTGGTAAGATGCTACGAAAGCATCACCAAATCCGATATCTACTAATTGCTTTCTAAAAGATTGAGCTTCTTGCAAGGTCTCAAAATTACCTAAAGAGTATGAGTAAAAAGGATTTGTTTTTACAAAAAGCGTATTGGTAAGGGCTTCAGAAGCCAAGGTTACATTATTATCGACGAACGATTTCACCTGAACGGAATATATTTTCTCTTTTTGTAAGAATTCTTTTGCTAAGTAAAACTCTTTTACAAGACTAAGTTCTTCATTCTGTTCTTTTAAGCTTTCTAATCGTGTTCTTATAGCATCTACACTATCAATAGAAGTTAAGACTAAATCATTTGATGCCTTTCTATTAAATCCACCTGAACTCGACAAACCTGCAGTAAAGGAAGTAAAAGCTAAACCACCTATTAAAAAAAGAGTAGTTATCCCAGCAAATATGTTTCGCTGAATCTTACTTTTCTTTAATTCCTTGTTTTTATATTTTATTTGATCTAGTAGACGCTCATTAATAATCTGAGCTTTATCTACATCTTTGTGTAATTCTAATAAATCACTCTCTTCTATAAATGGCATACGTAAATGTAATTATGATGCTTAAAATCTAAATGTAAGTTAAAAAATGATAATAACTTTTCATTTGATGCAAAAATAAAATTAATTGATTACGATGCCAAAAATACACCCCTTAATTTAAGATATAATTCTGTAAATCAATATTTTAAGAATTTTCTGACAATACAACCTTATTCTTCTATCAAAGTAATTCCTTCTGTTTCAATTTTTATTTTCCTTTCCTTGTATAAAGTCCCTAAACCTTTCTTGAATGTTTTCTTACTCATTTGAAAAACATCTCTAATTTCTTCAGGTGCAGATTTATCATGTAACCCTAAAAATCCGCCATTTTCCTTTAGTACTTCATAAATCTTTTTGGCAGCTGGCTCAAGTACTTTTGCTCCTAACGGCTGAAGAGAAATATCAAGTTTATTGTCTTTTCTAATTGTTTTAATACAACCAGGTATTACATCACCAATATTTATTGGTTTAAAAACTTCATTAAAATACACAAGGCCTTTATGTCTTTCATTCACAATAACTTCCCAACCCAAATCGGTTTGTCTTGTGACTACCAAATCGACTTGTTCCCATTCTTTAAGATCTACACTATCGTTACTTAAAAATCTATCTAACTTGTTAGAACCAACCAATCTACCAGAACGTTCGTCTAAATAACAATGCACCACATACCATTGGCTTTCTTTCATTTTAACCCGCTGTTCTCTAAAAGGAACCAACAGGTGTTTTTCAAGGCCCCATTGCATAAACGCACCAAATTCATTTACTTCAGCTACCTGCAATAATCTAAACTCTCCTAACATGATGTCTGGCTCTAATGTAGTAGCAACAGGTCGCTCATCATAATCCAAATAACAAAAAACCTTTATTTTCTCACCAATTTCATAATTGGTAGGCACATATTTATTAGGTAATAATACATCGTTGCCTTCTTCATCACCCAAAAATAGACCAACACTGGTATCTCTTAAAATTTCTAGATTGTTTATACGTCCTAATTCTATCATGCTACAAAATTACATTTAATATTTAGAAAATGATGATAAAAAAAGACCGTTACCAAATTGATAACGGTCTTTACTATATGTACAAAAATGCTTATTTATTATAAACAGATGCTTTCTTGAAGTGTTGACAAAGTTTGTAATAGATTACTGCTCTATGCTTATTTCTATTAGATGAACCATACTTGTCCATTACAGTTTTTATTGCATCATCTAATTTAGAATCATCTTTAAGACCTAATTTCTTAATCAAGTAATTATTCTTAACAGTATCTAATTCTTTCTGATCAGTACCAGAAACTTTTGATGCATCTATATTGTAAATTGATGGTCCTAAACCAACAGTTACTTTTTTAAGCAAATCCATATCTGCACTTTCACCAAATTTATCTTTGATATCTGCAGCATACTTTTCAATTAAATCGTCTCTTTTACTCATGTCAAATGTTTTATAATTAATGGTTAATACCCCTCTAAGATATGAAACGAAAATAATCAATCAAAATTTTATCGTTTATTAATGCAGGCGTAGTAATCTCCAGTAATCTAGGACAACTAGATTCTTTGTAAAAGTCACTCAATACTTCCTCAAGAAGCTCAGTTGAATTTGCAGTTTTATATTCAAAACCAAACATTTCACAAAGATGTTCAGCATTTAAATTATGACGTGTCTCAAAATAGGTTTCAAAAACATCGGTGTTTTCTTTACCAGGTAGAATTCTAAATATGCCACCGCCTTTATTGTTGATTATAATGATTCTAAAATTATTTTTAATTGAATTATTCCACAAGGCATTACTATCATAGAAAAAACTAAGATCTCCTGTGATTAACAAAGTAGGAGTTTCACTAACTATAGAAGCACCGATAGCTGTCGAAGTACTACCATCAATTCCACTAGTTCCTCTATTGCAATACACGCTTAGCGTAGGGTTCATGTCGAACAATTGAGTATATCTTATCGTAGAACTATTAGCAAGTTGCAAAAGATAATTATTAGGTATCGATTGCATTAGTTGACTAAATACTGAGAAATCTGAAAAGGGTATTTTATTTAGGTAGGAAGACCTTTTTAATACATACTCATTTTTTACTTGAAGCCAATAACTGAAATAGTCACTTTTTACAATTTTAGCATCTGAGTACAATTCTTGAAAAAACCGATTTACCGGAACCTTTATATGCTTATCTAAACAAAAAAAAGTGTCATTTGCTTTCACGCTTCCAATATGCCAATGATGTTCCGGAGAAAAACTTCTTAGGAAAGCTTTTATTTTCTTAGAGACAATAAGTCCACCGAAAGTTACTAAAACCTCTGGCCTTAATTTTTCAAACAACGCATCCTTATTATCGTTCATTTCAATAGGCGCAATTATTGAATCTATGCTATTGAAAAAACTAGGATGGTTTAAGTTTGAAGTTGTTTCCGTCAAAACCAATACACTGGGATCATTAGCTAAATTCTGAAGCACTTGTTCGTCAATATTGTTTGGTTTGTTTACCCCTACTAATACTATTTTACGTTTTGCAGTATTCCAAATATCCTTCTCGAGTTGTAAGGAAGATTGATTCGTTTCCTGCGTAGAAATCGGTTCTATTTGGGCTATTGTATTGGTCGTTGTTGTTGTATTATACAGTGGTTCTTCAAAAGGTGCATTTATATGAACCGGACTCTGCGAAGTAAAAGCCATCTTAAAAGCAGTATTTAATTCGGCATCATTAAATAGTTGAACTTCATTCTGAATCGTATCTATATTTTCATCCTTAATCCATTCTGGCTTGTACTGACGAATTTTATCGGTAGCATGGCTCACATCTTGCCATAGGTTTGCCGAGTACCCTATTTGATTTTCAAATACGTTTTTCTGATTGATTGTTTGCCCATCCCCTATTCCAACCTTATAAATAGGTCTATCCGCAGAAATTACGACCAAAGGTATATTACTATAATAAGCCTCTGCTACAGCAGGATAATAGTTTAAAAGAGCACTACCTGATGTACAGATAACTACTACTGGTTTCTCTAATTGTTGGGCCATACCTAATGCAAAAAATGCTGCACAACGCTCATCAACAATACTAAAACAAGTAAAAAAAGGATTCTCTGCAAAAGATATAGTTAAAGGTGCATTTCTAGAACCTGGTGAAATAACAATGTTAGAAATATCGTTTGCCTGGCAATGCTGAACGATAGTTTGTGCTGTAGGTATAAGAGAGTAATTCATGCACTTCAAAAATACGACCTAAGGAGCTTATTACCCAATTGTCTTAACGCTATTTATGATTCAAAACACGAAACATAGTATTGCTTTTCAAAACTGTTTCATTCCATTCACTTTCAGGTATTGAATCACTAGTAATACCGCCACCAACATAAATACTAATAGTATCTTTTGTTATTTGCATACATCTTAAATTCACGAAAAGTTCAGAATTTTTAACTAGACTTCTATAAGCATTATTCTCTTGATTTCGCCTATTCTTATTTCTAGCCAACTCGGTTGTATAGTTCAACTCCCCTAAAAAACCGGTATAAAATGAACGGTCATAATTTTCATTTTCGACAATGAACTTTTTAGCATTAATCAAAGGAGTTCCACATACTGCAGGAGTTGGATGCAATGCTTTCAATACATCACCAAATTTATTTGGTGCAAAAACACCCTTAATTTCTGTTCTTAAATGCCAAAGTTGACCAGCCATAATAGACGTTACTTCAGAAGCTTTTAGTGAAACCACCTCATTTTTTAGTGCATCTAGAATGTAATCGGTTACTACCTGTTGTTCGTTCAATTCTTTCTTAGTCCATATTGGTTTTGAAAATTCATTCGAACTTTGCGTACCCGCTAATGACATTGTTGTAAACTGTGTTCCTCTACTTTTAATCAATATTTCTGGTGTTGCCCCTACCCAAGTACCCACTTTTGGGTGGTGCCATACATAACAAAATGCTTTTGGGTAAAAATCTAAAACATTTTGAAACAGATTTAATGGTGAAACCTCATCGTTAACTTCAATCTTTCTAGATAAAACAACTTTATCTAATTCGCCTTCATTAATGACTTTTAAAGCTTTATTTATTAATTTAAGATAATCTACTTTCTCTGATGCATTCAATAAAGAAATTTCATCGACACTCGGTAATGAGATATCCTTATGCTCTATAGGGACTTTAATTATATCATCAGTTTTTAATAGTATAGGCTGAAAATCTAAATCGAATGGAGCAAAAACAAATCCTGTTTCTGAGAAATCAACTACAGAATATATTTGACTATCCTTTTGAAAAACTCCATTTAAAATAGCCTCATTTGGCTTTCTATAAAGTACAAAAGGCAATTCTTTATTTAAATGTGTAGAAGCGCTATCAAAAAGTTCTTGAACCATACTAGCTTCTAGGTAAAGCGATTGTAGTTAATTTACAAAGCGAAATCAACTGATCAGCTTCGTTAGTAATCTTAATTTCCCACAACTGGGTTGTTCTTCCCTTATGCAAAATTTTAGCCTTTGCGTAAACAAATCCTTCTTTAACACTTTTTACATGGTTTGCTGAAATTTCTAAACCTCTAATAAAGTACTTATTACCATCTAAAAATATATACGAAGCAGCACTACCTACACTTTCTGCCAAGGCTACAGTTGCGCCACCATGAAGAACACCATCTGGTTGGTGCACTTTTGGTGTTACGGGCATTCTAGCCAACAAAAAATCTTCACCTACATCTATGTACTCGATATCTAAGGTTTCCATTAAGGTATTCTTAGAGGTATCATTACAAATCTTCAGAATTTTTTCTTTGTGGTCGTTCATTCCCTTTTTTTTGTAAAATTAAGCATTACATTACCAATTGAAAAGCTCAAAAGTATTGCATCTTCTATGAATAATCAGATAAAAAATATTACCTATAAATCGACAAACACTTATGAAACATTAAACGGTTTAACTAAGAACACTAAAAGGGTTTGGATAGTTTTTCACGGAATCGGTTTCTTGAGCCGGTTTTTTCTGAAATATTTTAATGAACTACCCAAAAATGAGAATTACATTATCGCACCCCAAGCTCCCTCAAAATATTATTTAAACGGGCAATATAAACATGTAGGTGCAAGTTGGTTGACAAAGGAAGACACAGAACAAGAAAAAAATAATCTTTTCAATTATTTAGATGCTGTTATAGCCAATGAAGATATACCTAAACGTTGCGAACTAATTATATTCGGATTTTCTCAAGGAGTTTCGATTGCCATGCGATACTTGACACATTCAAAATTACAGTGTAACAAATTAGTATTGTATGCTGGTGGAATTCCTAACGAACTCAAAAAGAACGATTTCAAATATTTAAGTAATACCGAATTCATATCGATATTAGGTAACAATGATGAATATTTAACTCCTGACCGACTCATTAAAGAAAAGAATAAATTAGTGAAGTTATTTGGTGATAATGTTCGCTACATAAACTTTAATGGCGGGCATGAAATCAAAAAGGAAATCATTAATAACTTAGTAAAATGAATGAATCATTTAGTTTAGAAAACGATAGAGTGCTTTTACAGCCTCTTACACTTGAAAATTATGAAGAACTAATTTCAATTGCTTCACAAAATAACTTAGTTCAATATTCTCCTTCAAATATTTCTACTCGTGCTTCCTTAAAAGAGTACGTAGAAACAGCCATAAAACAGCTAAATAATGGCACTAGTATTCCATTTATAATCTATGACAAACATAAAAAAGCGTATGCCGGTAGTACTAGGTATATGAACATAAATTTTAAAAACAAAGTGCTGCATATAGGGTCTACATGGATTGGTAGAGAATTTCATGGCAGCGGGTTGAATGACCAAATGAAATCATTAATGTTACAACATGCTTTTGTGGAAATGGATTTTGAAAAAGTTGAATTTCGTATAGACGAACGAAACATTAAATCAAGAAAAGCTGTCGAAAAATTAGGGTGCACCTTAGAAGGTATTTTAAGAAAAGACACCTACCTACTCGATGGGTTTAAGAGAAACACGTGTTGTTACGGACTACTTCGAGAAGAATGGCTCGAGCGTAAATCATAAAACAGCTATTTATTCTTTAATCTTTATCTCAGGGGTGTAATACGTTATTTTTCTTGTAGTGTACGTATTATCAGGTATTACAATTTGCTTTATCCAATTACCATTTTCGGCCATATCGTATTGATAGATATACTCCTTTTTAATGATGCCTACTCCAGATTTTGCACTTTCACTTATTAACATACCATTTTCATCATAAGTGTAGGTTGTTCTAACTGTAGGCTCAAACTTTTTTGCAGTTATATTATATTCAAATTCTTGCTGTGCCATTAAATGGCCATCTACACTAAAAACCTCTTCAAATGCATAATCAGCCTCCCCTTTTATAAACTCTTTAGTTAAGACAATTTTTTGTTCAGGTTTATTTTTAGGTTTTTGGGTAGAAGTACGAACAGTCTTTAAGGGAACATCATTAAGTAAATACGTTACCGTGTATTCTCCTTTAAACTTTTTATGTTCTACTTGAGTTACGTCTGTTCCGTCATTATTCGTTCTTCTAATACTAGTTAAATCTCCAAATTCATCATATTCATAAACGTACTCGTCTAAAAACTCTTTATCGTATGAAAAAATGCGTTCCTGTATTTTAATGTTTTCTGTAGAATCTATTTGATAAAAATGAGCGATTGATGTACTAGGGTCAAACTCATTATTACGGTAAGATTCTGAACGCTTTTCAGCCAGTTCGCCAGACTTATACTTGTAATAAACAACATCGTAATCATTGGCATTATACCTAGTCACCGATTTCGTTAAAAAACCTTTCTTATTAAAATCATATTCTTCTTTACCATAATCAGTACTTACCATGCAAAATTTTACATTTTCTTTTAAGCCAAAATCAGCTAGGGTAAAAATCTGAATCTCTTGCCCCTGTGCATTAGATGCAGAAGCAATTAAAACAAGAAGAAATGTTTGGAAGTATTTTTTAATCATGCTACAAAATTACTTTATTAATAATAGGTACAAAAAAATATAGTATAAAAGTAAAAAGGGACGGTTATAACCGTCCCTTTTCTATTATAACTTAAAGTTATGTTATTTCACTTCTTCAAAATCTACGTCTTCAACGTTATCACTTTCTGAACCAGCATCGCTAGTTGGCTCTCCTTGAGGAGCACCACCACCTTGTGCATCAGCTTGTGCTTTGTACATTTCTTCAGAGGCTACTTTCCAAGCTTCGTTGATTTTATCTAAAGCTGGTGTAATTACTGCTAAATCTTTAGTTTCATAAGCAGCTTTCAACTCTGTCAAAGCATCTTCAATTGGTTTTTTCTTATCATCAGATAATTTATCTCCAAATTCAGATAATTGAGATTCAGTTTGGAAAATCATTCCATCTGCTTCATTCAACTTGTCTGCAGTTTCTTTCGCCTTTTTATCAGACTCTGCATTAGCTTCTGCTTCTGCTTTCATCTTCTTGATTTCTTCTTCTGTTAAACCTGAAGAAGCTTCAATACGAATATCCTGAGTTTTATTTGTTGCCTTATCTGTTGCAGATACTTTAATTATACCATTTGCATCAATATCAAAAGTAACTTCGATTTGAGGTGTTCCTCTTTTCGATGGTGGAATACCATCTAAATGGAATCTACCGATAGTCTTGTTATCATTTGCCATTGGTCTTTCTCCTTGCAATACGTGAATTTCAACCGATGGTTGGTTATCAGCAGCAGTAGAGAATACCTGAGACTTTTTAGTTGGTATAGTAGTATTAGACTCTATTAATTTAGTCATTACACTTCCCATCGTTTCAATACCTAATGAAAGCGGTGTTACATCTAATAATAATACATCTTTTACATCACCAGTTAAAACACCACCTTGTATAGCTGCACCAATTGCAACAACCTCATCTGGGTTTACACCTTTAGAAGGTTTTTTACCAAAGAATTTCTCAACCGCCTCTTGTACAGCAGGTATTCTAGTAGAACCACCTACTAAGATAATCTCATCGATATCGCTCTTAGAAAGTCCTGCTGCCTTCATAGCAGTCTCACAAGGCTCAATTGTTCTTTTTACTAAGTCAGCAATCAATTGTTCAAACTTTGATCTAGTAAGAGTTCGAACTAAGTGCTTTGGTCCTGAAGCTGTAGCTGTAACGTAAGGTAAATTAATCTCTGTCTGTGCAGAAGAAGACAATTCTATCTTAGCTTTTTCAGCTGCTTCACGTAAACGTTGTAAAGCCATAGAATCTTTTCTTAAGTCCATATCTTCTTCAGACTTAAACTCCTCAGCTAACCAATCGATAATTTTTTGATCTACATCATCACCACCTAAGTGAGTATCACCATCTGTAGCTAATACTTCAAATACACCATCACCAAGTTCCAAAATCGAAACATCATGTGTACCACCACCAAAATCAAAAACAACTATTTTCTGATCAACATCCTTCTTATCCATACCATAAGCCAAAGATGCAGCTGTTGGTTCGTTGATAATACGCTCTACAGTTAAACCTGCAATTTCACCAGCTTCTTTTGTAGCTTGTCTTTGCGCATCATTAAAATAAGCAGGTACCGTAATTACCGCACGAGTAACTTCTTGACCTAAATAATCTTCTGCTGTTTTCTTCATTTTTTGAAGAATCATAGCAGATAATTCTTGTGGTGAATATAAACGTCCGTCTATATCAACTCTTGGTGTGTCATTATCACCTTTTACTACTTTGTAAGGTACTCTTCCAGCTTCTTTACTAGACTCTGAAAATTTGTTACCCATAAACCTTTTAATAGAATAAATGGTTTTGTTTGGGTTGGTTACTGCCTGTCTTTTAGCTGGATCACCAACCTTAATTTCACCACCTTCAACAAAAGCGATAACAGACGGTGTTGTTCTTTTTCCTTCTGCATTCGGTATTACTACTGCTTCATTTCCTTCCATTACGGAAACACAGGAGTTGGTAGTACCCAAATCTATTCCTATAATCTTACTCATTTTATATGTTTTAAATTAAGTGCTTTATTTTACAATCGTTTACTAAAGGTCAAACAATATGCCAAGCAAGAAAAACTGACATGATGTCATTATTCCGATTTTTTGTATAATAAATATGCCATTTTAGTATACCTAAAAGGTGTATGAAACATTGTATCTTAGCTTATAAAATAATCACGGTTTGGAAATAGAAAGCATAAGTGTTTTTGACATGTTGAAAATTGGTGTGGGTCCTTCTAGCTCTCACACGCTGGGTCCGTGGCGAGCTGCTGAACGTTGGCTTGAGCATATCATTTCAAAAAACGAGCTACAGAATGTCATAGAAGTTGAAGTTAATTTATATGGATCACTTTCTTTAACCGGTAAGGGTCATGCCACTGACTATGCAATAATGCTAGGTTTACTTGGCACTGACCCAGAAACAATACCTATTGAAGAAATTCATCTTTTAATAGAAGGTATAAATAAGGATAAGGTTCTGCTACTTAATGGAAATCAAAAAATACCATTCAATTCCAAACAGCATATCATTTTCAACAGAAAGTTTCTGCCCTTTCATGCTAACGGATTAAAATTTTGTGCAACACTAGCTTCTGGAAAGAAAATATCTAAAACGTATTATTCAATTGGTGGAGGCTTTGTTATTAGTGAAGAAAGAAAAAACGCCAAACAAAAGGTTGACATGTTCAACAAGTTCCCATTCCCAGTTCAAAAAGGGACAGAACTTCTTGAATTTTGCAAAAATGAAGGTTTAAAAATTTCAGAAATTGTTCTAGAGAACGAGCGTTCGTTGCGAAACGATAAAGAAATTGACCACCAAATGCATCGAATTTGGGATACCATGTTAGAGTGTATGTATACAGGTTGTCATACAGAAGGAATTTTGCCAGGCGGATTAAATGTAAAACGAAGAGCTTTTGAGATGCATAAAAATCTTAAAAGTAATCTACCCTACGCCAACCCAGAAGAATGGTTACAAACCTTACGCCAGACTGAAGTAAAATTTAGACAGATCCTACAATGGGTTAGTTGCTTCGCACTTAGCGTAAATGAAGTTAACGCATCTCTTGGCCGTGTGGTTACAGCACCTACCAATGGCAGTGCTGGCGTTATACCTGCGGTATTAATGTATTATATGGTTATTGAAAACCACGCAGGTAATTATGAACATATTAAACAGTTTCTTTTGGTTGCAGGAGAAATAGGAAGTATTTTTAAAAAAGGCGCAACTATATCTGCCGCAATGGGTGGTTGCCAAGCCGAAATCGGAGTTTCTTCGGCAATGGCTGCAGGCGCTCTTACTGAGTTATTAGGAGGCAGCCCTGAACAAGTACTAATGGCCGCAGAAATAGCTATGGAACATCATTTAGGTCTAACCTGTGATCCAATTGGTGGTCTAGTACAAATACCATGCATTGAACGAAACTCTATGGGTGCGATAAAAGCTATTAACGCAGCTGAACTTGCCTTAGGCTCAGACCCTTCTGCCGCAAAAGTCCCATTAGATAAGGTAGTACAGACCATGTGGGAAACGGCAAAAGATATGAGCTCTAAATATAAAGAAACTTCAGAGGGTGGTTTAGCCGTAGGTGTATATTTAAGTGATTGCTAATAATAATACTACATTTTAAATCAAATACTTGTTTTGAATGGATGGAATTATTTTTTCACTCTTAATGGAAAAATATTCTGCTAAATTTAACTTATGAAAAATTTAATTTCAGATAGAGTTGCTGATTTTATTAAAAATTTTCCGCCATTTAATATTTTAGACACAAAGTCTCTTTATCAATTGGCTGAACAAGTTCTTATTGTTTACAAGGAAAAAAATAGCATAATTTTTACCGTTGATGAAACCCAACATTCTCATTTTTACTTAGTTCATAAAGGCGCTGTTACGCTTAACAATCCTTCCACTAATAGTATTATTGACTATTGTGATGAAGGTGATGTATTCGGACTTCGGCCACTTATAGCAAACGAGAATTACAGGCTAGAAGCTAGAGCTCATGAAGAAAGTATTCTTTACGGAATACCTATTGATGTTTTTAGACCAATGGCTAAACAGAACGAGGAAGTTTCTGTTTTTCTAATGGAAAGTTTTGCCTCGAATACAAGAAATCCATATTCAAAAAATCAAAAAGGCCAACTATATGGCATTGAAGGTGAAGACGATTTAAAAAAGGAAATAAAAATTTCGGATCTTCAATTGTCAAGATATTCTAAAAAACTAATAACCTGTTCCCCAAGAACAACAATACAGAGGGCTGCAGAAATAATGACCCAGAATCAGGTCGGTTCTGTATTAGTTGTAAGCAAAGGCCTGGCAATTGGTATTATTACCGATAAAGATTTACGCAACAAGGTTATATCTGGCAAACAACCTATAACGGCCACAGCAAAATCTATTATGTCTTCTCCGGTAATCACCTACCCAAGAAAGCTTACCATTACACAAGCACAGATGGCAATGATGAAAAGTAGCATTAGCCACTTAGTCATTACCGAAGACGGCACAACCAATACAAAGCCACTTGGAATTTTGTCTAAGCATGATGTAATGGTTTCCTTAGGCGACAATCCTGCTGTGTTGGTTAAGGCCATAAAGCGGACACAGAAAATTAAAAAAATAAAGCAACTGAGAAAAAGTATCATGGTACTTTTAAACGGTTATTTGGAACAAAATATTCCACTAGGTTTAATTGCTAAAATAATCTCTGAACTTAATGATACCTGCATTAAACAAGTTGTTGAAATTTCATTAGCAAAAATGAAGAATCCGCCGCCAGTAAAATTTGCTTGGCTTGCGTTAGGTAGTCAAGGCAGAAGTGAACAATTATTACACACTGATCAAGATAACGCGTTAGTTTTCGAAGATTTGCCTGAAGATGATTTGCCGAAGACTACCACTTACTTTCTTAATCTCTCTAAAAAAATCACAAAAGGTTTACATACCATTGGATATGAATACTGCCCTGCAGAAATGATGGCTTCAAACCCCAAGTGGTGCTTAAGTTTACAGGAGTGGAAAAATAAATTATCGTATTGGATAAGTAATCCTGGCCCTAATGAAGTACTGATGTCATCTATTTTTTTCGACTATAGTTTAGCATTTGGCGAACGTAGTTTACTAGATAACATGTCTGAACATATATTTAGAACCGTCGAAAAATACCCAATATTCTTAGTCCATTTGGCTAATGGAGCATTACAAAGTCCGTCTCCAACAGGCTTTTTCAGACAATTTGTAGTGGAACAAGATGGCCAACACAAAGATTTCTTCGACCTTAAAAGCAGAGCATTAAGACCTTTAATTGATGCAGCTAGAGTTCTAATTTTATCTCATTCAGTAAAAGGCATTAGTAATACCTGGGAGCGATATGAAAAATTGGCTGAACTAGAACCAAATAACAACGAGCTTTATTTAGCATGTTCTTACGCAACAAAAGCCCTTTTGAAATTCAGAACAAGACAAGGTTTACTCCACCATGATTCTGGTAGGTTTATTGAATTAGAGCAATTGAGTAAGCAAGAAAAAATGAAATTAAAACGCACATTCAAGGCCATTAAAGAAATTCAAGAATTGATTACGTTACGGTTTAAGGTTACTAATATTTTGGGATAATGGGACTATTTAAAAAATCAAATCTCAATTTACCAGAATTTTGGAAGATTTACGAAAGTCAATTTAAGAAACCAATTTCAAAAGATTTTAATGATTTAACCTTTGTAGTTTTAGACACCGAAACAACAGGTTTCAGTTTTGATGAGGATCGCATTTTATCAATTGGAGCTGTAAAAGTAAAAAGAGAAACAATTTCAGTGCAAGAGGTTTTTGAAATCTATCTTGAACAAGAAAAATATAATAAAGACACTGTACATGTTCATGGTCTCTTAAAAAATGGCTTAAGGGCATGTATTAGTGAAATTTTAGCTTTAGAAAAGTTCTTAGATTATATTGAAAATTCAATTATAGTTGCGCATCATGCCGGGTTCGATATTGGCATGTTAAATAGTGCCTTACGACGTAATGGATTACCCAAACTGAAAAACACCGTTATAGATACTGGTGTCATATATAGAAAAACCTTTATAAAATCATATTTGGTTCAGCCCAAAACGAATTATACCCTTGACGAGCTAGCTGAAAAATTTGCCATCTCGAAAAAGGATAGACATACTGCACTAGGCGATGCATATATCACGGCAGTCGCCTTTTTAAAAATAGTTTCTCGCTTAAGGGAAAAGAAAAATTTCTCACTCAAAATGTTAATTAACTAGACCTAAAGTTTTTCTAGATAATTAAGAACATTTCTATTTATACGGTCGTGAATATGAGTTGTATCAGCCTTCACGAAAGGTTCACCGGTTATATGTTCATAAAGCTCAATATAACGTTCAGAAACTGATTCAATATATTCATCGGTCATTTCAGGAACAGTTTGCCCTTCTAAACCTTGAAAGTTATTAGCAATTAACCATTGCCGTACAAATTCTTTAGAAAGTTGTTTCTGAGGTTCATCATTATCTTGTCTGCTTTGATAACCTTCTGAATAAAAATATCTAGAAGAATCTGGCGTATGAATTTCGTCAATTAAAACAATTTTGCCCTCTTTGGTTTTTCCAAATTCATATTTTGTATCCACCAAAATCAATCCCCTATCTGCAGCAATTTCAGTACCTCTTTGAAAAAGAGCATACGTATATTTTTCAAGTAATGCATAATCAGCTGGTGAGACTATACCTTTACTAAGAATATCTTCTTTTGAAATATCCTCATCATGATCACCCATTTCTGCTTTGGTAGCTGGGGTAATAATTGGGGTTGGAAATTTATCATTCTCCTTCATTCCTTCAGGCATATCAACCCCACAAAGTTTTCTTTTACCAGCTTTGTATTCTCTAGCAGCATGACCAGACAAATATCCACGTATAACCATTTCAATTTTAAATGGTTCACAAGCTATGCCTATAGCAACATTAGGATCAGGTGTAGCAGTTAACCAATTAGGTACAATATCTGCGGTAGAAGCCATCATTTGCGTCGCTATTTGATTTAAAATCTGACCTTTGTACGGAATCCCTTTCGGCATTACCACATCAAATGCAGACAGCCTATCAGTTGCGACCATCACTAACATGTCGTTCTCGAGAGTGTAAACGGATCTTACCTTGCCCTTATAGACTTTCTTTTGACCTGGAAAATGGAAATTGGTTTCGTAAATAGTATTATTTGACATGTATTATTTTAATTGTGGTGTTCAATAGTTTTATAGGCATCAATAACTTCTTTAACAAGCTTATGACGAATTACATCTTTATCATCTAAATAAATTACCTCGATACCTTTTACATTTTGTAAAATCAAAAGAGCTTCTTTAAGTCCAGAAATTGTTCTTCTTGGTAAATCTATTTGACCTGGATCCCCTGTAATTAAGAATTTGGCGTTTCTTCCCATTCGGGTTAGAAACATTTTCATTTGTGCATGGGTGGTATTTTGTGCTTCATCTAAAATAACAAAAGCATTATCTAGTGTTCTACCTCTCATAAAAGCCATTGGGGCAATTTGTATGGTACCATTTTCAATATAATGAACCAATTTCTCAGCCGGTATCATATCTCTTAGCGCGTCATATAATGGTTGCATATAAGGATCCAATTTTTCCTTTAAATCGCCAGGTAAAAATCCTAAATTCTCTCCGGCTTCAACAGCAGGTCTAGTTAAAATTATCTTTTTTACCTGTTTTTCTTTTAAAGCTTTTACAGCAATAGCAACGCCAGTATATGTTTTTCCTGTTCCTGCAGGCCCAATCGCAAAAACCATATCATTCTTTTTTGAAGCGTCGACCAATCTCCTTTGATTGGCTGTTTGGGCTTTAATTAAACGCCCACTTACACCATGAACCAAGGTTTCTCCACTATTCTTCGATGATTTGATTTCAGTATCCTCAGAACTAGTTAAAATTCTTTCAATACTATTTTCATCCAACTTATTGTATTTAACAAAATGAAGGGTGAGCATATCAAAACGTTTTTCAAATTCTTCTAAAAGCTCTTCGTCGCCGAAAGCTTTAATTTTATTGCCACGTGCAACAATCTTAAGTTTAGGAAAGTATTTTTTCAATAAATCTATGTGCTCATTTTGTTGCCCAAAAAACTCTCTTGGGCTTATTTCGGTAAGTTCTAGAATAATTTCGTTCAAACAGTTCGTTTTAATAAGATTTATAGATAGCGAAGATTAGTTTCTAATCGCTTATTTTTTGTTTAATTTTGTATATCAAATTTAAGCAAATTTTAAGTTTGACTAACCAAAAACATATCAACATTGCTGTATGGCAATCATCACCCTAACCACAGATTTTGGACTTAAGGATCACTTCGTAGCTGTATTGAAAGGCTCGATTTATAGTGAACTACCCGATGCTAAAATTGTTGATATTTCACATGACATCATGCCATTCAATATTCAAGAATGTGCATATATCCTTTCCAATTCTTACAAAAGCTTTCCAAAAGGCACCATACATATTGTCGGTGTAGACTCTGAAGAGACGCCAGACAATAAACATGTTGTAGCATTAGTGAATGGACATTATTTTATAAGTGCAAATACAGGTGTTATTGGTCTTATAACTTCCGAAATGACCCCTGAAAAAGTATTTGAAATTAATTTGCCCGATTCTATAGCTAATTCATTTCCTGTATTAAATGTTTTCATTCAAGTAGCTTGCCATATTGCCCGTGGCGGAACTCTCGAAATTGTAGGTAAACCTTTTAAAGGGTTAAACGACCTAAGAGAATTCTCTCCTAGAATAGTTGAGGATGGCAAGAAAATAATTGGAAGTGTTATTTATATTGACAACTATGGAAATGTAATAACAAATATTCGTAAAAATCTTTTCGATGCCTACCGTAATGGTAGAGACTTTAAGCTTTTGGTAAGAAATCATAAAATCAATAAAATACATAAAGCATATAATGATTTCATTGATTACAGTATAGATAAAAACCAAAGAAAGAGTGCTGGTGATTTACTAGCAATTTTCAATTCTTCTGATTATATTGAGTTGGCTATATATAAAAGCAATCTTACAACTGTTGGTGGTGCCTCTACGTTATTAGGCCTTGAATATAGAGACACCATAATGGTAGATTTTGAATAAACATAAAGCTATTGTTGAAATGTATTTTAGATGATTTAATCTGATGTACGACTAGTTTAAAAGTTAATAACTATTTTTCAAACCTAATTTTTCTAAGCTTTATCTAGCAATAACAAGTGATGCAGTTCAACCTTAAGTTATATAAAGTGTTAATAAGTTTGTTTCCTTAAAAAGACCATTTAAAATATCTTTGTTGGTATCTAAAACTGCCAACAGTAAGGAGTTTAAACCTATTGTTCTAAATTATTTTAGGAATAATATCAATAAAAACCAAAGAATGAAATTTATAGTTTCAAGTACCTATTTGCTAAAACAACTTCAAATTTTAGGAGGCGTAATCAACAACAATAATACGTTACCAATCTTAGATAATTTTTTGTTTGATTTACAAAAGGACAAACTAACTGTTTCTGCTTCTGACCTAGAAACAACAATGAGTTCAGTAATTAAAGTAGATTCAGATAGTAAAGGTACCATTGCCGTACCCGCTAGACTACTTTTAGAAACATTGAAAACTTTTCCTGAGCAACCACTTACATTTGTGGTTGAGGATAATAACACTGTAGAAATTAGCTCTAACCATGGTAAATATGCTTTAGCATATGCTGATGGGGCTGAATTTCCGAAGGCTGTAGAATTATCAAGTCCGAGTTCGACAACTTTGCTTGGTGATATATTAGCTACAGCTATTAACAAAACAATATTCGCAGCAGGTAATGATGATTTAAGACCTGTAATGAGTGGTGTATTTTTTCAATTTTCTCCTGAAAATCTAACCTTCGTAGCTACAGATGCACATAAATTGGTGAAATACCAACGTACTGATGTAACTGCAACACAAGTAGCAGAATTTATTATGCCCAAGAAACCTTTAACTTTATTAAAAGGGATATTAGCAGGCAGTGAATCTGATGTATTAATTGAATACAATGATAGTAATGCTAAATTTAGTTTCGAAGAAACAGAATTGATTTGTCGATTAATTGACGGCAAGTATCCTAATTACGAAGCAGTTATACCGAAAGAGAACCCGAATAAACTTACGATTGCTAGAAATCAATTTTTAAGTTCGGTAAAAAGGGTTTCTATTTTCTCTAACAAGACAACGCATCAAATTCGTTTAAAAATTGCAGGTGCAGAATTAAATATATCTGCAGAAGACATTGATTATTCTAATAAGGCTGAGGAGAGATTAACGTGTTCCTACCAAGGTGATGATATGCAAATTGGCTTTAACTCAAGGTTCTTAACTGAGATGCTAAATAATTTGAATTCAGATGAAGTTTCTTTAGAAATGAGTTTACCTAATAGGGCTGGTATTCTTACCCCATCAGATGGTTTAGATGAAGGTGAATATGTTACTATGTTGGTCATGCCAGTAATGCTAAACAATTAATTAAAAAGATTCATAAAACAAAGAAAGGTGCAGTTGAAAATCAACTGCACCTTTTTTTATTATATTTTTTTGTTCTGTTATGAAATAAATCTTATTGTGCCAAAATAACTTGGTGACTCACCATTACTTGCTTTTACTGCATTTACAATTGGCATTGCTATCGATAAGACTCCTGCGAAAATTAACAATAAAATTCCAAGTCCAAAAAACAGTATCCCTGGAATACCGATTATTACATATAAGAATAATGTTAGTTGAAAGTTAACCACCGATTTGCCGTGCTCTTCCATGCCTACAACAGAATCTTTAGTTGTTATCCAAATTACCAAAGGCACTAAAAAACCGCCAAACCCTGTAATAAAATCTAAATATTGTGAAAGATGTGTTATGACCAAAAGATTACGATCCTCACGTAACGCTACACTATTATTTACTAGTTCCATTTTTGATTGATTTTAGATGAATACTATAAATAAGACGCGTAAAAGTGAAATTTGTTACAGATAAGGTAGTACTACATTTTTCGTTTAAGCTTTTTTAGTTTCTCTTGCTCCTTCATAACCTTCATTTGAATCTTAACGATTTTATCATCCATTTTCTGAATATCTACAGGTGACAAAGTACCTTTCAACTTTCCTTTTTCAAGCTGGCGTTGTAATTTCTCTATTTGCTTTTCCTGTTTTGAAATAGCTTTTGATTTCGAATTAACTTGCTTTTCTATTTTCTCTTTCTTTTTTAATTCCTTCGCTTGTTTTTTTTCTTTCTTAGCTTTCTCATCAGATTTTTCAACCTTCCTTTTAATCTGTTCCATTTCCTTTTGATACTCAACAGAAGTACTAATAGTTGAATCATTAGAATCATTTTGGGCATACCCAAAAGAATAACTAAAAACAAACACTAGCAACACAATAATATTCTTCATCTTACTTTTAAATTTATAACATTCAAAATTACTATTTTATTGAATACTGCAAGCAATTTGAATTCATAATTAGGAGGTAACACCAGTTATTAAATGATTATTTTTGCATCATGATTAAAGCAGATACTATAATAGCATTAGCAACTCCATCAGGAGCTGGAGCTATTGCCATTATTAGACTTTCTGGACCTAAGGCAATTTCTATTGCTTCTAATCATTTTGAATCTATATCAGGAAAAGTACTAGGAAAACAAAAAAGTCATACCATACATTTAGGTTTTATAAAAGATGATGAAAATGTATTGGACCAAGTACTAGTTTCGATATTTAAAAATCCAAATTCTTATACCGGTGAGAATGTAATTGAAATTTCGTGCCATGGATCCCCTTATATCCAACAGCAGATTATTCAGTTATTTCTCAGAAATGGCTGTAGAACAGCAGATGCAGGAGAGTTCACCTTAAGAGCATTTTTAAACGGTAAAATGGATTTAAGTCAGGCCGAAGCAGTTGCCGACCTAATTTCTAGTGATAATGCGGCAAGCCATCAGATTGCTGTGCAACAAATGCGCGGAGGATTCAGCAATGAAATTAAAAATTTACGCGCAGAACTACTCAACTTTGCCTCTTTAATTGAGCTGGAATTGGACTTTTCTGAAGAAGATGTCGAATTTGCAGATCGCACTCAGTTTAAAGAATTATTGACTCGTATTCAAAAAGTATTAAAAAGCTTGATTGATTCGTTTGCTGTAGGAAATGTGATAAAAAACGGAATTCCGGTAGCAATTGTAGGTGAACCTAACGTAGGTAAGTCAACCTTATTAAATGCATTTCTAAATGAAGAACGAGCCTTGGTCTCAGATATTGCTGGTACTACTCGTGATACCATTGAAGATGAAATAGCTATTGGAGGAATCGGATTTCGATTTATAGACACTGCAGGAATACGGGAAACGGAAGATGTTATTGAAGGCATGGGCATTAAACGAACATTTGAAAAAATAGAGCAAGCCCAAGTTATCTTATTATTAATTGATGGGTCAAAGCTTTTAGCTGACGACCAAAAATTAAAAAACATTGTAATAGATTACGAAAAAATCAAGAATCAAAATCCTCAAAAACCTTTAGTTCTGCTAATAAACAAAGCCGACATCCTTTCAAAAGCGGATAAAGAAATTATAGGTCAGTATTTAAATAACATTAATTACCTCTCTGCCAAAACTGGTCAAGGAGTTGAGGAGTTAAAAAACAGGCTATTAGAATTTGTAAACACAGGTGCTCTGCGCAACAATGAAACCATAGTTACGAATACACGTCATTACAATTCTTTACTTAAAGCATTAGAAGAAATTGAAAAAGTACAAATTGGAATGAAGGAAGATCTTTCAAGTGATTTGATGGCAATTGATGTACGCGAAGCACTTTATCACTTAGGGGAAATTACAGGGCAAGTAACCAATGATGAGTTACTAGGCAATATCTTTGCAAATTTCTGTATAGGTAAATAGTAAAAATCACATAAAATTTATGTTCAGCTTTTTCAGTAAAAAACATTTTTTAATTGACCATCTTGAAGGTTTCATTGACATTCATAATCACATTTTACCAGGTATTGATGATGGTGCAAATACCGTTGATGAGTCTATTGAGCTTATAAAAGGTTTTGGCGAATTTGGTGTTACTGATTTTATTTGTACTCCACATATCATGGAAAATTATTACCCTAACAATCCTACAACAATTAACAGTTCTCTTAGTTTACTTAAAAATGGTCTAAAAATGAATAATTTAGATCATGTACATATTGAGGTGGCTGCTGAGCATATGATAGATTCAGGTTTTGAAAAACTTATTGAAGATAAAAAAATCATGCCACTTTCAATAAGCTACCTGCTTATAGAAATGTCTTATTTACAGGCCTCGATTAATTTCAACGAGTCTGTGAAATTAATTTCAGACATTGGTCTATTCCCTATTTTTGCACATCCTGAAAGGTATTCCTATTTGCATAATCACTTAAAACAATATAAGCAACTAAAAGGCAAGGGATTATTATTTCAATTAAACATGTTGTCTTTGAGTGAATATTATGGTAAAGAAGTAAATCAGGCAGCTAATTGGTTATTAAAAAATAATTTAATAGATTTTATAGCTAGTGATATTCACAAGATTTCTCAGCTTAATTCTTTAAAAAAAATAAGCATCAATGAAAAAACATTGATGCTTATTAAGCCTATAATTGAAAAAACTATTTATAATTTTAAATAAGATGGTTTAAAACTTCCACCATTTTTTGCTGGTTTTACTATATCCGTATCCATATTTTCCTCCGTAACCTAAATCAGCGTCTTTTACTCCATTTAAGATAAAAGCTAAACCATTTATCTTCCCTTCTTCTTTTAATTTCATAGGAAATTCTAATACTTTTTTCTCAGTACTACCAGCTCTAACAACATATAGCAAATGATTTGAATACTTTGTCAGTAATAACGTATCTGTTACAACCATTAAAGGCGCTGTATCAACTACCACATAATCATAATCTAGAGAAACCTCTTCAATTAATTTTCCAAATTTTTCATTCATCAAAAGCTCGGAAGGATTAGGAGGAATTTTACCTGAATAAATCAAATCAATTGTATTCGTATGTACTAATAAAGTATTAATAATACTTTTAGCTTCGATTGAATCATCAATTAAATACTCTGTTAGACCTATGTCCATATTCCTCTTAGATTTTCCTAATTGGTTAACATTCTTTCCAGTAAAAAAAGCATAAAGTTTAGGGTTCCTTATGTCAGCACCTATTAATAATACTTTTTTATCAGTGCTAGAAAGTATCATAGATAAGTTTGATGCAACAAATGTTTTACCTTCACCTGGGACACTGGAGCTAACAAAAATTACGTTATTTTTATTACCTTTTTTAGATTTCATAATGTAATCTAAATTAGTTCTCAAAATTCGCATTGATTCACTAAGAACAGACCTATCATCTTTCATGACCAACTTCTCTTCATATTTACCTATTTGTGGTAATTCGGCTAAAACAGGCACATTACTTATCATTTTCTCCAGTTCTGTCTTACTTGATATAGTATTATCTAATATCTGCTTGCCATAAATTACTGAAAAAGGCAGCAAAAACCCAAGTAGTATTGAAGCTAAATATATTAATGGTTTTTTAGGGCTAATTGGATTTAATTGAACTAAGTGTGCATTATCAATAACCTTAGATTTAGCCGTACTTGATGCTAATGTAATTTGAGATTCCTCTCTTTTTTGTAACAGATATAAATACAAAGATTCAGTAGTCTCTTGTTTTCTTGTAATATCTCTTAAAGCCCTAGAGTTTTTTGGAGCAGAATATATTTTTGAATTAATCCTTGCCATTTGACTAGAAAGGTTATTAACCTGCATACCTAGATTTCTTTCAACACCAGACAAACTAGACCTAATTGTAGATTTAAGACCAGTTAATTGCTGGTCCAAATTGACTATCATCGGATTCTGTTCATCTGCACTCTTTAAAAGACGCTGTCTTTCTAAAACCAATTCATTATATTTAGCAGTCGTACTGGCAATAGTTCCATCTGTTAATCCAACATTAGATGGTAATACTTCGTATCCATTCTCTTCTGCCAAATAACTATTCATACCAGAAGCAATATTCATTTGAGTTCTAGCATTTTCTAATTCTTGTCTATTTGCTGCACCTACATTAAGCGCAATGTTTGACTCACTTGCGATATCTGTTAAACCCTTTTCAGTTTTAAATTCTTCGGCTGATTGGTCGACTGATGTCAAATTAGAGGAAATTTCCTCAATTCTATCATCAATAAAATTAGAAGTACGATCTGCTATTATTTTTTTATCAGTAATCGCGTTTTGATTATATACGTAAATTAATTCATTTAAAATATCAATCCCTTTTTGTTTAATAGCCGTATTCAATGATATATTAATAATATTTGAAAATTCCATAGCTGGAAGTGCAACAACTTTTTTCTGATATGTTTCCGCGACTACAACAATAGGCCTTAAACTAATTTGAAATTTTTGATTGGAATAACTTTTAAGGTTCTTTAAATTTGGAGTAATTACAATATCGCCAGCCTCTGTTGGTATATTTTCTCCAAAAGAATATATTTTAACAGCCCCATCCGATTCAAGACTGTATCCAAAAGTACTTTCAGAATTTAAATCAATGAAAAAATCAAGTGTTGCCCTATTTATAACAGAATCGCTTTCTAAAAAACTAATATTAATTGGTCTATTAGTATAGACTTCACTATTTTTTACATTACCCAATTCAGTTATTGTTAAATTAAGTTTTAACTTTTCAGATACCTCAATAAAATTTGCCCGTGAATTGAATATTTCAATTTCATCTTCTACATTATTTTTACCACCCCCTAAAAGCCCCAAATCACTAAAAGCTGAAAGTTCGGAACCTGAATTCTTATCTTCTAAAATGTGTATTTTGGCCTTAACAGCATACTCCGGTGTAGCATATCTAATATATAAAAATGCAACAATTACAGCTAAAACAACAGAAATAACAAACCATTTTATATGTCGAGTATATGACTTAATAATATCGTTTAAGTCAATATTTGAATTTAGGAATTCTTGTGATTTCATAGCTCACTTAAAATTTATATTCTATTCGTATATTCAATATTAAAAACTATCAAAAATTACTTTTATTATCTGGTAAGAATTAAAACAGTAGAAGTAATTAAAAGTGATGCAATTGAGACTAATATTGAAGCTCTATTATCCAATGCCGATGCAGTGATGGCAGATTTATTAGGCTCAACATAAACTACATCATTTTGTGTTAAATAATAGACTGGAGAATTTAAAGACTCTTTTCGTGTTAAATTTATTCTAGTATATACCTTTGTCCCATTA
>CAXBIJ010000009.1:0-25739 GCA_963975675.1 uncultured Maribacter sp.
ACTTTCGCCGATAACCGTACACATCGAAATATAACATATCGGAAAATTATTTTCCTAAAATGGCAATCGGTTTTTTAACCGGATTGGATGGATTTTTGTCACGCTTGCACGTGACGAAAAGGAATAGCAAGAGGGTAACACGCTGCGCGATGTTTCGGATTCCTTTTCGTTTTCAAATAGCTGATTACCAGCGATTTGAACATATTTTAATTTCCTGGCAATCAGCGATTTGCGACAAACGGGCTGGAAACGCCCATTTTTAGGGAATATTTTGCGACAAATCGGCGAAATATGGACACATTTATAGGAATTAGATTCAAAAAGGAAACAGCAAAACGTTTTCAAGAATTTTCAAGAACACACTTCAAATCGCATACAGAAGCGATGGCAACGATGCTCGATTTTTTCTTCTACAACGAGATATCGCCAAAGGAAAAATTGGGTCCGACCGGTCGGACAATCGAAACTTCTATTAAGAAACGCATCAATGCGGTAATCGCTATAATGCGAGATATGGAAAAGACCCAAACCAAGCCGACGGTCGCGATGATAGAATCACTTTTTCAGACCGAAACACCAACAAAGAAACCTTTGATTTTAGAGAAGAAATTTTTAGAAAAAAAGAAGGAAGAGCGATTCAGAGAAAAGCAAAATCACAATAACGGACTTTAAATTTTTGAGCTATGTATATCACAATCACACCTCAAAAATTAGGAGGCACATATTCACAAAGTTCAGCGGATTTTGTGGGTTATTTAGAGAAAGAAAACCAAGGTCTTGAACAAGAGAATCTGGAACACTTTTTCAACCAATATGGCGATGAGATTTCAGCCGAAGAAGTGGTAAAAGATATCGATGGAAATGGTGCTAAATTGAAGAAGACCGAACCGAAATTTTATTCCATAACGGTCAGTCCTTCAAAACACGAATTGAACAGATTACATAACAGCAACGAAGATTTAAAAAAGTACACTCGTGTGCTGATGAAGGATTATGTGGCATCCTTCAATCGGGAAATTAACGGTCGCCCGATTACCATCGATGATATAAAATATTATGCAAAAATCGAACACCAACGAACCTTTAAGGGAACGGACTTTCAGATTAAAGAAAACCAACCCTACGCCACAAAAATACTTCAGCTCAAAAATGACATTCGTAAAATTGAGAGTGGAACACTAGAAGGAAATATTAGACGTAAGGAAAAGGAAATGGCAAAATTGGAACGTGAAGCACTACACCAACAGAACGGTAAACGAATCGTACAGGGAATGTCAAAAGCGGGAAACCAAAGTCATATTCATATTATCGTGAGTCGAAAAGATGCATCCAATACGTTCAGCCTTTCCCCAGGAAGTAAACATAAAGCTTCGGAAGTGGAGATGCACGGTAAAAAAGTAAAACGTGGTTTTGACCGTAATAATTTTTTTCAGAGTGCAGAGAAAACTTTTGATAAAACTTTCGGCTATCAAAGAAACTTTGCGGAGACCTACAAGGCAAGAAAGGATTTCATAAAGAATCCAAAAATCTATTTCGCATCATTGATGAAATTACCCACAAATGAAAAAGCATTGGCCTTCAAAATAATGGGCAAAGCGGGCATTCCGATGATGCCAAGTATTCCTGTTACGCAAGCACAATTAGCAATGAAAATATTTAACAGGCTACGACGTGGTGCGGAAGTGGCCATCAAATCAAGTTCCATAGGAATCTGAATTATGCAGATAGACAATCTCTTAACGGTACTTTTAATTATTGGTTTGACCAGTACGGTTTTCTATGGAATGTTTCGGATAAGCAGACATGCATTCATCATCAATTTTCTGATGCTTGGCATCCTCGTAATTTATCTTAAGGAACAAACACAACTAATTTTAATAGCACTCTATTTGGTCTGTCCTCTCACATTAATTAATATAGGACTGTATGTTTTTTTGCATAAAACCGAAAAACCTAAAAATGACAATAGTAAATATCAAGTCAATTTCGCTACCACCAAAGGAAACTTCAAATTGGATAATATTAAACGTGGTGCATCGGTCATAGGTTCTGCTGGAAGTGGAAAGACCGAAAGCGTCGTTTATGGATTCCTGAAGCACTTCCGGAAAGAAAGCTTTTGTGGAATCATTCACGATTATAAGGATTTTGAACTAACTGAAATGGCATATCCCCTTTTCAAGGATAGTGAGATTCCGTTTAAGGTCATTTCCTTCGATAAAATCATCCATAGGGTAAATCCTATAGCACCTCGCTATTTGGAGAACGAGGAAAGCGTAAACGAAGTTTCAAGGGTGCTAATTGAAAACCTTTTGGAACAACGGGAATCTGGAACGACTGGAACAACCAAATTTTTTAATGATGCTGCTGAAGGTTTGATTGGCGGCTTGATTTGGAAATTGAAAACCGATTATTCTCAATTCTGCACCTTACCACATTTAATAGCTGTTTATCAATATCTGGACACAGACAGCCTTATACAGTTTTTGGAAACGAATACAACATCTAGGGCAATGGCAGATGCGTTTATAAGTGGTAAGGATTCCGAAAGACAGACCGCAGGTGTAAAGAGCACTTTGTCCAATGCGCTGAAACGAATCAGTACACAAAGAATATTTATGGCATTATCCGCAGATGAAGTGCATCTCAATATAAATAGTCCAGAAAATCCTTGTGTGATTTCGATTGTCAATAACCCAAAATTTGAAACTTCGTATTCGCCTGTAATTGCAACAATAATCCACACGATTACAAAGCAAATGAGTGTGCGGAATAGTGAACCTTCATTTCTTTTGATGGAGGAAGCACCGACTATTCGCTTACTAAATATGCACCGTATTCCAGCAACTCTGCGTAGCTATAATATTTCTACGGTCTATGTAATGCAGGATAAAATTCAAAACGATATGATGTATGGCGACAAAGCAAGTAAGGCTATATTGAGCAACCTTTCTTATCAATTTTTCGGAAAAGTCAACGATCCGGATACCGCTAAGTATTATGAACGTTTCTTTGAAATAGTTAAAGACCCAACAAAAAGTGTGAGTCGTGGTCATAACCTTGATTTTGATACACGAGTTACTACCGGGGAAAAGGAAATTCCAAAAATAAGGGCGGATGTGTTCTTCCGATTGAAGCAAGGAGAGTTTATCACATATGCGGATGGTAAGGATAAAAGGGTGCAATTTAAGTTACAAGATATTAAAAGAGAACTTCCCAAAGGTTCGAAGGAGTATTCTAATGAAGAACTGGAAGCTAATTTTAAGCGGATTTACCAGGAAGCGAAATCAGTTTTTAACTAAGCATTTAAGTATTCGTCACTTTTTAGGATAGACTCTATAGTTTCTTATAAATTATTATTTCTAGAATAATTTATAAGAACGTCCAAATGTTTATTATGCAATCTTAAATGATTCTCTAATGAATATTCAATACTGCCACTTTCAGATTGTTCAAAGTGCTCGGGTAGAGGTTTGTATTTTTCCATCAACTTATCATACAAATTGTCAAGCTTTATGAAATAATCCATTACATATTCATAGCCAGAAATATCTATTTCGAGTTTTAGATTGTCAGTCTTGTAATTCACTATTGAGTTTGTCCACCAGTTTTTTGATAATTTAAAATAAACCGTACTATAATGGTTATTTTGATTTTCATAAAACCAGATAAGTTGTTCTCTTTCTGTTTTTGCAAGATGATAATTGATAAGCCCATCTGTTGCTTGTTCTGCTTTAGCTTTCAGTTTGAAAATGTTATCAAATTGAGACACTAAATTGAAAGCCTTTCCGTATAATTTGTAATCAAAGCAGGCAAATGGCCCTAACTGGTCAATTGTATTACTTAAATAATCATAGTTGCTATACCAATTTACAAGTTCGTCATAAAGGATAGGACTTTTAATATATTTTGACTCCGTTTTAAGTAATTGGAACCGTTGTTTAATCAAAGTATATTCGGTGGATGGTTTAAATAAATGGTGCTCATCTTTATAAAAACTAAAACCTAAGTCTATTGATTTTTCAAGATCCGTAAAGTTAGTGAGCTTATTGCATACGTAGATGTCATCTGCCGTCTCTCCATCTTTACTTTCAATAAACAAATCTAAATAGTATCCAGAATTAGATAGAAAGGTCATTCCTTCACAGCCTTTATTGCAAGATTCACAAATGCCAAAGAACACATTGTCGAATGAATGACAATCGTCACTTTTCGCTTGCTTAAACTTCTTTTCTAGTTTTTGAAGAAAAAGCGCTTTTGACACATCTTGATAAGGCGTATCATCATCGAGTAGTTCTTTTAAAGAAGCTATGTCGAAGCTTTTGATGGCTTGGATTATTTCGTCTATTGAATTAATCGTCATTCTTTTCTTTATTCTCGTAATTCAGAATCAAGGAAGAAACAAATGCTCCACCAGCAGCAGTTGCCAACCAACCCCAAACACCAACACCTGTTCCTAAAGCCGCAATTCCAATACCGCCAGTTCCAAAAATGAATAGCCCAGTAACAGCACCTAAAAAAGCGCCGATAAATAATTTTGAACTTGCAGACTGTTCATTCCACATTATTCTTTTAATCTCTTTAGCTTTCTGCTTTGTAGTTAAGTCTGATGCTTGAATATCTTGCACTTTCTTTAAAAGATTAAGGAGTTTTTCCTTTTTTGAACTAGATAGCTTTGAGATATATTCTACGCCTCTGGATAGATTATTCTTTACATTATTTTCATTCATCTTTATCAAATATTTTTAAGGCCTTTTTAGCATTGGATGAAGTAGTTCCAGACTTAGTTTGATATTGATCAATTTCTTTTAAACAAATAATTAAAGTCTGTTTGGAAAATTCTTCATTAGCATCTACTTTTAATTTCAAAACTCCCATAACAGATTCTGCAAATTTCCCTGTTCCTATAGATTTTCTGAAATCATCAAGATTGCATAACTCTTGTTCATGACTCGATTTATTATTAGATGAATTATCAACTATTTCACTGGTAAACAAGTCTCCTGTTTTATTCAACATTTCGTTATGTTTATTCTTTCCAGATTCAATCGATTCATCAATTACCTCTGAAGTGTTTTGGGTTGAAAGATTAACCCCAGGCGATTGCTCATTATGTGGCACTAAATTGGAGTTGAATTTAACTGAAATATCTTTTTCTTCATTAACGGAAAGTGGAATAACAATTGGATTTTCGTTGTCTGATTCATATTTATTTTGATTGTTCAAACTATCAGCTACATCTGTTTTATCTATTTCAATACTTAGAGGTATATTTTCTGGTTCAACAGAAGTTATTTCTTCTAAAACTTCAGGCGTCCAGTCCAAATTCAAAGATTTTGTCGTCTTCATCAAAGGAGTACTTGAAAATGACTGTAACGATTTTGAGATAGTCTGAATAGAAAATGTGTAACCTAGCATAAAGAGAACTTTAGAAGCTGATATAGAATCATAATACTTCAACTCTAAAACATCTTCTTTTATACTAGAAATATCATAGTCATTCTTTTCTATTTGCTTCTTTAAAAAATAGAAATAACTATAAATAGTAAAAGCTTTTTCTCGTTTTCCGTTTTCCGAAAGCAAATTTTTCAGTTCGTTGAAACGTTCTCCAATTTTAACATCCTGCCCTATGGTTTCTAAAATGTGCTGTAACGCTTGATAGAATGAAATACCATTTATTTTTTCTTTATTTTCAAGTACGAATTTATAGAAGGTACTTATTTTAGTTTTTTCAATGTCAATACCTGTCTTTTTCATTCCTACACAAGCAGATTTTATTATTGCTTCAATATTACCTTCGGGTATAAAGCTAGGAGTCGTATTAAAATCTACTAAGTGAGCTAAAGTAGAATCATTATTTCCAGGACTTTGATTATTTAATTGAAATAATGTTGCAGCTTTAAAATCCGTTATAAAGTCTTCTTTAGGCACTTCAAGTTTATATATCGAGCAAAGTTGATTCCCTGCTTCATTTCTTATAATATGGCTCCGGTAATTAGTAAACGATCTGTAAATTGATGGATTGAGGGGTTCTGCTATTTTAAAATCGTTATTAAGCTTAGATGAAAGTAGCCTTGAACCAGTATCGCTTATAGGTATAATATCCCTAATTCCACTAAATTTTAGTAATGGAGCATTATCGTATTCTAAAAATCTATTATATTCTATGAGTAATACTTCGTGCTCTTGCTCATAAATAGGCATTGCATTTTGTAATAAGTTTACTTGTCTATCTTCAGATAGATTTTCAAATTCATTATATGATAAGTGAATGATTCTATCTGATGACGTTCTTAACCTATCATATTTAATTAGGTAATTTAATTCTGAACGAAATAGAACGATGATTATATTTTTCATTTGTTTTCTTTATTAAAAAACGACCTCGTCGTTGTCAGATTCTAGATTGTTTATCTCTCTTACCGTAGTGTTCAATAAAAATCTCTTAAACCCTGAATACATAGAACCAGTAAATGTTATTAATAAATCTCTTTTAGCTCTAGATAAGGCAACAAGGATTATAGCGTTTTCATTATCTGCTTCTCCTAAATCTGTTTGAATAGACGGCAAAGCAACAGCATCAAAGTCAAGTCCTTTAGATGAATGATAGGTAATCAAAACAATTCTATTCTCAGCATTTGCTCTTTCTAAAGATCCAGTACCATTACCTACATACATTAATGAAATACCTTGATTATTTAAATGGGCATTCATAGTTTCAAAATTTCTGCTAGACAAGGCGTAATCTGGATAAGTTCCTTCAGACCACTTTTGTTTGCCTTCTAACTCTAAGATGGTATCAACATACCTAATCATATCATTTTTTTTAAAAAACAATACTGCATTAACTTCGCCTGGTCTATCAATATTTATTTGCTTGGTTTCGCTCCAGGAGAACTTTATTTCCTCTTCGTAGTTATCTGCTTTGAATAACCTTATGTCAGAATCTTCTCTACCTATATGCACCATATCTGCAAAGAGATTATTGTACACATTTTTTAAAACTCCTATTACCGTTCTTGTTAAACGATAGATTGTAGTGGTCGTTCTTTCAATAGGATTCAATTGTGCTATAATTTCTTTTTTTGTAGCTGGCTTTTCATTAAAATTTGGGACGGAAGAGTAAATAGACTGTGCTGCATCGCCAGCGATAATCAATTGATTGCATCCATTTTTCATTCTTTCTAATAGAACCGTTGGTATATCCTGTATTTCATCACAGAAAACTGCGTCAAACTTTTCTCCTTTATAAAGGCGCTTATTGACATCATAGATTGTTATCACTGGAATCCGTTTACCTTTTAAAGCAGGAATTTGTCTCAAGCCTGAAGCCAGTAAATCAATCAAGGCGTGTGTAAAAACGACAACGACAATATTTGCATTTGGATTTCTTATTACATAATCTGTTAAGGCGTGAAGTAGCACAATAGACTTCCCTGATCCTGCGTGACCTTGTATCCAAACAGGTTTTCCATTCAAGCCGTGTATTTCATCAATAATTTCTCTTTGCTCAGGACCTAGCCTAGCTTCTTCTATCATCCATTGCATAGTGCTATAGTTTTGTTATTTCTGGTTTTAATCTAACGACTGACGCGTCCGTAACTAAGTCACAAATTAGTCTAGATTCTTGATTTACTTTCAATATCAGTTTCATAGGGCTATAATTTATGTATTCACTCCATTCAAATCGAATTCTTTCGCCTGTAACATTTGAGAATAAGGTTATTGAATTCTTATTGTCGTTAATTTCACTTTCATACTCTAAAGTAGGCAGTACTTCACCTTTTTCAAATAATACAGTGTGCGTGGTATTTTCATCGAGATAAATATTTCCATTTAAAACCGATTCTATAATTTGCTTACCAAAAGCGTTTGACACAAAAGATTGGATTGCATTTCCAAATCCTACTTGTTCCTGACTGTTATTAGGCATAACTATTTTGTTTGCATCAAAATAATCACCACACAGTGATCTCAAGTAAGGATTTTTTGCTCCTCCTCCAGATATAATGACGTAGTCAAAATCATTTCTTGATAAATTAGCTTCGTTTACTGTTTTATCGATACTACTTTTAAACCCCTCAAAATTTTCATTACCATTAAAATAATTATTCATTAAGTCATTAAACTCAGAATAACTCATGTCAATTGAATTGTTATTACCGTTATCACTAGTATTACATTTCTTATTTTGTTCTGATTTAGCTAATTCAGGTAAAGTATAATTTACTTGGGCGTCCGTCATAACTGATCTACATAATTGAAGTTTTAAATCTTCGGAATTTTTTGCAATAAAATCATCATCAATTACTAGGCTATTATCCTTCTCAAAAAGCTTGTTAGCGATTAATCTATTAATGAGGTTGCCACCAATATTACTATTTCTATAGATAGCTAAGTTTTCAGCAATAACATTATCGGAGTCTTTCGCCAAATGTATAGCGCAACAATCAACCGTTCCTGCACCAACATCAATCACCAAAATATTTAAGTCATTCTCTAACTCTAATGCTAGATTTTCTTGATGGATAGTTCCTAAAAGAGAAGATACAGGTTCTTCAACAAAAGCAAATGTTCCTTCTTCAAAACCTGCTTGTAAAATATAGCTTTCAAGAAATTCTTTTTCTTTTAACCCATAATTAGCCGGAGTGCTAAAAGAATAGCGCTTATCAAAAGGTAATTGTTTATCGGTTATAATTTTATCAATCTCAATTTTCAGTCTCTTAAAAAAAACAACAAGAGCATCTGCACCACTATTTATTTGGAGGGACGGATGATTATGTAGTTTTGAATCTGGAAATAATTGATTTTCTAGGGTTAAGATATTTTCTTTAAATCCATACCAACCATTTTTACCAAATGATAACTGATGCCTTTTTTCTTGAGCATATGTACCAAGTAAAAACTGATTTCCTACTATGCCCATAATTGATGGGACTATTGTGCTAGTCGTTTTTGACCCTAAGTGATCTTTTTGTTCAATTTCAAGCAGTTCTACTTTTAGCTTGTCATCTTGAACATAAGCTACAGAGCAAACAGAACTAGATGTTCCGAAGTCTATTCCAATAAATGAACGATCTGTTAGGCTTTGTATTGAGTCATTTACATTTTCTAACGGATGGTATATAGCATTAATTCCTATTTTATTGACTTCTTGCTTTTCTTTTGGCAATTCCTTGTTCAAAAGCGAAAAATCATACTTAAGATGTTTGCGAGGCCACAAACCATCTGTTTTATTTAATAAATTCTCTCTTATTATTTGAGAAGGTATATAATTAATAGAAGTAACAGCGGAAGCACTCCTATTTCCAGAGGTGGTGTTTTTGTTAATGTCGGGAAATTTGGCTTCAACCGCCTTTTCTAATTGCGCTATCTGCGATCTCACACTAGTCGTAAGATCAACCATCAACAGAGATGAAGAATCAGGGATGAACTTGAAAACATCAAGTATATTATTTTCTAAAACTTGATATTCATTTTGAGCGATTTCGTTTATACAATTTTGAATTACAACTAAATCCGCATTCTCAAACAGCGTTCTATTTGCACTTGTCGCATTTAAATCAACAAGGTCAAATTGTTGACTATTCCAATGAAGTGAAACATCACTATATCGATTTAATTCAGGCAGCATAAATCCAGTCAAAGCAGAATGACTATAACTCCAAGTACCAGCATTAATGTCTAGAATATCAATATTGATATTTTTAATATTAGGACAGTATTCAAGTATATATTTTACTGTTCCGTACGCTTCAGATCCAGGACCACCACCAATAAAAATAGCAGAAAAGCCTGCCTTAGCTTTCATTGACGGTAAATCTTGCTCTAAAAGTATCTTGTAAATTAACTGATAATAATGTGGAAAGTAAGTAATGAGGTATGCACTTTGAATATTTTGTAGTGCATAATTCACACAAACTGGTGGTGGCTTTCTATAGGAAGCTCTTAATTGCCTAACATCTGGTTTTAGGGATTGTAAATACTCTTTTATCTCTAGTGGTGCATCATTTAATTCATCTATGGCTTCCACAATTTTATTGTAAACACTCATTAGCTTACAATAGTTCTATACGTTAGATTTATCCTTGAAGCAGTGATTCTTTTCTGAACAGGAATTTGATGTAGCCAATTATGCTGCAAAGCACCTTTCATTATAACTAATGATCCAGGAGCTAATTCTAACTGGAGTTTTTCATCAGGATCTGTTTTGTGCTTTAAGTCAAATCGCCTTGTTGCTCCCAGGCTTACAGATGCAATTAATGGATTGATTCCTAATCCCTTTTCATCATCAGCGTGCCAGCTTACTTTATCACTACCGTCTCTGTATAAATTAAGCAGTACACTATTAAAATCTGATTCTGGCAAAAAACTTTCTATAACCCTTTTTATTCCAAGTAACTCTTTAGTCCAAGGTTCTGGATTGCATAAAATACCTGAATATTTATAATTAAATCCTTCATAACCATACCAAGCTGTTTTACGTGGGACAGGATAGGTTTTGCCATACATTTTTATCTCTTCCTGTCGCCAGTTAATGGTCTCTACAAAATTTTTAAAATAGCTATTGGCTTTGTCAAGAGGTATAAAATTTTCCATATACCACACTTCGCCATCCTTTAATTTTATTTTCTTGAACTCTCGTTCTTTTGGTGTCTGACTGAATAAATCCATAAGGCATTACTTGGTTATTTGGTACATCAAAAATATTCGAGAACAAAGTAATAAATATTCCACACATATTCCTTAAATTGTCCAAAATTTGTCAAGTCTTTTAATGAAAACTCCCCGATTATGATAGGCGAACACATACGAACACTAAGAGAAGCTAATCATATCTTATTGCGGCAATTGGCTGCCAAGATAGATATGGATCAAGCCATGTTAAGTAAAATGGAACGCGGTGAGCGTTCTTTTAGAAGAGAAGACATAGATGCGCTTGCCAAGATTTTTAAGCAACCAAAAAAGGACTTGCTTACTATGTGGCTAGCAGATAAAATTTTGAAAACAACGGAGAACCAACAATATAAAAAAGAAGCTTTGAAACTTGCCATGAGCCAGTTTTAGAGCAATACGCAGTATACCTATGAACGATAAATTAGATATGACGAGCCCCGATCTTGCAAACCAGAACTTTGAAAAACTAGCAGAACTTTTCCCTAATTGCGTAACCGAAAGTGCAAATGGTAAAGCGATAGACTTTGACTTGCTTAAGCAAGAACTTAATCACGAGATTATAGAAGGAAACAAAGAACGTTACCGCTTAGAGTGGCCAGGAAAACGTGAGGCCATTGTAACTGCAAATTTACCTACTACAAAAACACTACGACCTATACGTGAGGACTCTGTAGATTTTGACACCACAGAAAACCTTTACATAGAAGGCGATAACCTTGAGGTGTTGAAGTTGCTACAAGAAAGTTACTTGGGTAAGATTAAAATGATTTACATAGATCCTCCCTACAACACAGGTAAGGATTTTGTCTATAAAGATAATTTTACAGGAGATAAAACCGAGCACGAAGAGGAAAGTGGTCAGCGCGACGAGTATGGAAGACGCTTAGTGCCCAACCCTGAAAGTTCTGGACGTTACCACAGTGACTGGCTTACCATGATGTATCCAAGATTAAAGCTTGCGCGAAATCTGCTAACCGACGATGGGGTAATTTTTATTTCCATTGGGGAACAAGAAGTACATAATTTACGTAAAGTGTCTGATGAAATTTTTGGAAGTGTAAATTTTATTGGTGGAGCAGGTCGAATTTCAAAAAAAGCTAATAATCAGGGTGATTATTGGGCGCCTAATTTTGACCACGTTTTGACCTACTGTAAAAGTAGAGAGTTTTGTGTCCCTTTTTTTGGAGGGATTAATTATAAGGCATATACAGAGATAGAAACTGAAGGACCTAGAAAGGGTGAAAAATATCAATTAGTTAGGCTTTATATGACTAGCCTAGATCCCATGCGAGGATGTAACAATCAACGATACTTTGTTGAATGTCCAGATGGTAGTTTTATAATTCCTCCGGGTGAAGTATTTCCAAATGAAAAAAAAGACGGAGCATTTATACCTCCATCAAGTGGTAAGGATAAAGTTTGGAGATGGTCTTATAAATCATATTTGGAAAAAAAAGATCAATTAGTTGTTAAGAAAGTTAAATCTTCGAATCTAGTAAACGAAAATGGTGGGGAAACATTTTGGAATATTTATACCAAAACTTTTTTAAATGATGTTATCGAAAAATCTTCTGCAACTCCTAATAACTTTATAGAAAATCATATTAATCAATCATCATCGCACGAATTAAAAAAACTTGATATTCCTTTTGATTTTGCTAAGCCTAGTTCGTTAATTAAATTTTTAATGGAAACTTGTAGAGTTTCAGATAATGATATCGTTCTGGATTTCTTTTCGGGATCAGCTTCTTCCGCTCAAGCGGTTTTAGCTAAAAGTGCAGAGGATAAAAAACCAAGGAAATTTATTATGGTTCAACTTCCTGAAGTTAATGAGCCAGACTCTGATGAATATAAGGCGGGCTACAAAAACATCTGCGAAATAGGCAAAGAACGCATCCGTAGAGCAGCTAAAAAAATAAAAGAAGAAACCAAAGCAGACATAGATTACGGTTTTAGAGTCTATAGATTAGACGAGAGTAATATGCAAGATGTGTATTATAAACCCCAAGACTATGACCAAGGCCAGCTAGATGCCTTTGCAGATAATGTAAAACCAGACCGCAGCTCAGATGATCTACTGGCGCAAATACTACTAGATTGGGGCTTGCCTTTATCCTTACCTATCGAGCAAGTGAACATCGAGAACAAGCATGTATTTAAAGTAGCTGGCAACTCATTATATACGTGTTTTGATACGGGTATAGATGAAGGTTTTGCAAAAGCGGTAGCCAAAGAAAAACCCTTACGCATTGTTTTTAAAGACAGTGGTTTTAAAAATGATACCGCTAAAGAAAACGTAAAGCAATTGCTAAAACAATTGAGTCCGGACACAGAAATGAAAGTACTTTAAATGGCGTTACCCATAAACATAACAGACCTTGTACATGGTAAAACCATAGAATGGGAGCGCCTAGAATTTAAGCGGAATTGGAATCCCGAAGAAATTGTGCATACCATTTGTGCATTTGCTAACGATCTTCATAATTGGGGTGGCGGTTACATTGTTGTAGGTATTGAAGAAAATGCAGGGCAGCCCGTATTACCGCCATCAGGATTGCAACAAAATAGGTTGGACTTTATACAAGGAGAGATTGTTAAATTAGGAAACCAAATGCAGCCTAATTATTTTCCTATTTGCCAACCATACCTATTGGATGGCCAGCATATTATGGTACTGTGGTGCCCGGCAGGAGATAACAGGCCATTTACAGCACCATCTACCCAAGGAGCAAAGGCGCAGCGCCATAGCTACGTTCGGGTAGGATCAAGAAGTGTAGTTGCGCGCGGTGTATTACTGACCCAATTACAAGAATTAACGGCGCGTATTCCTTTTGATGATCGCGTAAACAACCAAGCCACTATTGATCATTTTGATCTTGGTACCATACAGGCTTTTTTACAAGAGATCAAAAGTGATCTTTATACAGAAAGTACCAAAATGTCTTTAACGGAGATTGCGCGTACCATGTTGATCGCTAAAGGTCCAGAAGAAGATTTACGACCGGTAAATGTCGGTTTGTTATTTTTTTCAAAAGTGCCTGAAGCTTTTTTCCCGAGAACCCAAATAGAATTGGTATGGCATAAAGACAATTCAGGTAAAGCATTTAAAGAATACTCTTTTAATGGTCCACTACATGAACAATTGCGAAAGACCTTATCTTTTATTCACACAAATATTATAAGTGAACAAGTAGTTAAGCATAAAAACAAAGCCGAAGCTGAAAGGTTCTTTAATTACCCATTTACGGCTATTGAGGAAGCATTATCCAACGCTGTCTATCATAAGAGTTATGAAGTAGGTAGCCCAATTGAAATTCAGGTATGGCCAAATAAAATTGAGATTCTTAGTTTTCCTGGACCGGTACCACCGGTAACGGCCCATATATTGAGTACACAAAAACGTATAGTTGCAAGAGAATATAGAAATAGACGTATAGGAGATTTTCTAAAAGAACTTAGACTTACTGAAGGTAGGGGAACAGGTCTTCCTTCTATTTATGCTGCAATGGAAGATAATGGTAATCCTGCTCCTGTTTTTGAAACAGATGATCAAAGTACCTATTTTCTAGTAACACTTTCTGCTAGAGGTAATGGTGGAGCTGGTGATCAAGCTAGTGACCAAGTTAAAGCCTTTGATATCAATACAATAGATGATATTATAGCTTTTAGTAATGAAGTTAGTGACCAAGTTAGTGACCAAGCTAGTGCTCAAGTTAAAGAAGTTCTTGATAGAGAACTTCATAGTAAAGTTGAACCGCTACTAATTGCTGTTCTAAATTGGAATAAGCGTAGTGAGATAATGAAGGAATTGGGTATTAGTAATCATAGTACACATAGAGAGAAGTATCTAGATCCATTACTAGATTTAGCGTGGGTTCATATGGAATATCCTGAAACACCAACAAGTCCAAAGCAGCGTTACAAAATAACCGACGCGGGAAAACGAATTTTAGACCTTATTACAGTAAAATGAAATTACAATTTAAAGAGCAGCAGTTTCAGGTAAACGCAGTAAAGGCAGTGGTAGATTGTTTTGAAGGACAAACGTTGAAAACCAACACATTTACTTTAGAAAAAAGTAAGGAATTGTTACGCAAGGCAAAACAAGCAAGTACCAATGAAATGACTTTGGAGCTAGAGTCAGATTTAGAGGAAGCTATAGGATATCGCAATAGCAAGATTCAAATTACAGAGTCACAAATGCTTAAAAATATCAATGCCGTACAACAGGGCAATGAGCTGTTAGAAAGTGAGCAGATAGAGCGTCCTAAAAACGTAAGTTTAGGATACAACCTAACTATTGAGATGGAAACCGGTACAGGGAAAACCTATACGTATATACGCTCTATGTACGAGCTTAATGCAAAATATGGTTGGAGTAAATTTATTGTTATTGTACCTAGTATTGCGATACGTGAAGGAGTCTATAAATCTTTTGAAGTAACCCAAGAACACTTTCAACAAAAATTCGGACATAAAATAAAACCTTTTATTTATAATTCTGTACGTCCTCAAGACATAGAAACCTTTGCCTCGGATAATCGCATAAGTGTAATGATTATTAATACCCAAGCATTTAATGCACGTGGTAAAGATGCAAGACGTATTTATCAAGAGCTAGACGATTTTGGGACCAGAAAACCTATTGAGATTATAGCACAAACGAATCCTATTCTAATTATAGACGAGCCGCAGTCTGTGGATGGTGTGCGTACCTTAGAGAGTATGCAGGATTTTAATCCGCTCTTCACCTTGCGCTATTCTGCTACGCACAAGGTAGAGTATAATAAAATCTTTCGATTAGATGCTTTAGATGCCTACCAAAAAAAGCTGGTAAAAAGAATTCAGGTAAAAGGAATCAATTTAAAAGGCTCTACAGGAACTACTGGATACCTCTATGTTGAGCAAATCTCATTGAGTAATTCTAAACCACCAGAAGCTCTCATAGAATACGAGGTACGAAGTGGGTCAGGTGTCAAAAGGGTTCGTAAGAAATTGCAGAAAAGTGCAAATCTCTATGAACTGTCTGGCGATATGCCACAGTATAAAAACTGTGTGATTCAAGAAATTGATGGTTATTTTAATAAGATTGTTGTAAACGGGGAAGATATTTATGCAGGAGACGCCGTAGGTGATTTGGATGAGAAGGATTTTAGACGTATTCAAATAAGAGAAACAATTTATTCGCACTTGCAAAAGGAGAAAGTGCTTTTTGGGAGTGATATTAAAGTATTATCCTTATTCTTTATTGATTCTGTAGATAAATACCGAGTGTATGGTGATGAAGGAGAGAAACTGTTGGGAGAATATGCCCAAATCTTTGAAGAAGAATATAACAATGCTCGCAACGAGTTTTTAGACCTTTTTAATCAAGAGTATAACGATTATTTAAAAGATACCGATCCTAGTGCAGTACATAAAGGCTATATGCCAGGTACCTTTGGTGCCTATTTAAATAGGGATAATCCAGAAGATGTGCACGATGGCTATTTCTCTATTGATAAGAAGAAAAAATTAGTAGACCCTTCAGTTAAACGAGGAACAGAAGACTCAGATGATATTTCGGCCTATGACCTTATAATGAAGGATAAGGAACGTCTACTTAGTTTTGAAGAACCTACACGTTTTCTATTCTCGCACTCTGCATTAAAGGAAGGTTGGGACAACCCAAATGTTTTTCAAATCTGTGCCTTAAAACATAGTGATGCAACGATAAGACGCCGTCAAGAAGTTGGACGTGGTATGCGTTTATGTGTCAATAAAAATGGCATACGTCAAGATTTTGATACCGTAGGAGAACAAGTACACGACATCAATAAATTAACGGTAATCGCATCTGAGAGTTATGAAGCTTTTGCGAAAGGGCTACAGTCAGAAATTGCAGCTACCTTAACAGGAAGACCACAGAAAGCCGAGGTAGAATACTTTATTGGTAAACTAGTTAAAAATGAAAAAGGCGAAGAACATAGAATAGATGATTTAGAAGCAAAACAACTCAATAAGTTTCTATATAAAAATGACATTCTGGATGAAGATGATAAAATCACTAATGAAGGAAGAGAGCTTATAGAACAGGGTAAAGTGCCTTTGCCTGAGACGTTAGAAAACTTTCGCGAAAGCGTAACACAGCTTTTAAAAGCAGTCTATACCGGTGAAGCATTAAAACCGGAAAACGACAGAGAAACTATTGTTGTAAGAACGAACAAAAACTTCAAGAAAAAAGAATTTCAGGAATTATGGAATAAAATAAATCTTAAAACCATTTATGAAGTTCGCTTTAATACTGAGAAGTTAATTACCGATAGTACCATTAAAATCAATGCAGATTTACATATAGCTGATAGAATCTATCAGGTAAAGACTGGTGAGTTAGAAGATGGTTCTATGTCTGATATGAAAGAAGGCACGCTATTTAAAGAAGTTAATAGTGAGAATAACCGCATTAAAACTAATATTTACACAGATACGGTATATGACATTGTAGGTGAAATGGTAAATGTTACGAACCTGACTAGAAAAACAATTGTAGCCATCCTAAAATCTATAAAACAGGAGAAGTTTGTTCTTGTTAGAAAGAACCCAGAAGAATTTATTGCCAAATGTGGAAAGCTCATTAACGAGGTTAAGGCTAGTATGATTATAAATAATATAGTCTATCACAAAACGGAAGAGCGACACGATGCTAAAACAGTATTTACTAACGATAAATACAGTATTCGCCAGTCAGATCCATTAACAAAGCATATCTATGATTATCTCACTACAGATTCTGGAGTAGAAACAAGATTTGCAGCTGCATTAGAAAACAGTACCGAAGTGACTGTGTATGCAAAATTACCTAAGAGTTTTTATATCACTACCCCTGTGGCAAATTACAGTCCTGACTGGGCAATAGTATTTGATAAGGAAAAAGTACGTGAAATTTATTTTGTAGCAGAAACGAAGGGTTCAGACTCTGACCAGGATTTACGTGAGATTGAAAAACTGAAAATACATTGTGCTACGGTCCACTTTGATGAGATAAGTGATAAAGAAGTCACTTTTAGTAAAGTGAGTAGTTATGATAAATTATTGGAGATTATAGAATTGAGGTAAGTAGATGACAAATGAAGTAACTATATATTTTGATAGTCCAAAAGACTTTATCCCAGAGAATATTAAACCTTTGAATGGGATTGCTGGACTGTACTTCATCTTTAGTAAGTCTATAGACATTAATTATCCATTTGATGTGTCAAAATTACTCTATATAGGTATGAGTGAGAAGAGGACAAATAGTATTGGTAGCAGGCTCATCGGCCATCATGACGGCAAATCTAAAAATGTAGGGCTTACAAGTTATAGAGCAGTTGAACCGCTCTTTTTTACATACATCAATTTTGAAATGCTGCGTAGCATTTGGGATTTCAGAATTGAAGATTTAGAGAGTTATTTTTTGCTTGATTTTGTAAAAAATTATGGAGTCTATCCTATATGTAACAATAAAACGGGACAGGAAATATTAAAAAATGAATTGATTACCAGTTTTAAAATAGACTGGGAATATTTTAAATAAAAGCCTATGAGTAATAAGGTAAAGTCAGGTCAAGAAATACTCGATGATTTCTTCGGAACCATTGAATCTATAGAAGGTGTTGACCCTAGCATTTCAAAACTGATATCAGATCTCTATAATGAGGGAGCACTCACTGAAGCTAGGATAAAGAATGAATTAGAGCAATTACGAATACAAGAAAAAAGTAAAGATGAAGCTTAAACAAATCGACATAAAAGGGATTCGAGGTGTTAAGCATTCTATTTCTCTTGAATTAAATGGGAAATCCATTGTACTCTACGGAGACAATGGTATGGGAAAAAGTAGCATATCTGATGCTATTGAATGGTTTTACACGAGTAAGGTTGAGCATTTAAAAGGAAATGAAATTGACTTGAAAGAAGCACTTAGAAATGTTACCGTTGATGACGACTTTGTATCTGAAGTAGGACTTATTTTTAAAGGCAAAACAGATTTTAATACTGCAAAAACCTTATTCAACAAGAGAGGTGCATTAGACCAAGATTTTACTGTAAAAACAGATGCAATAAGAGACTATCTGGTTCAATCTAAGGAAGAGAATTTATTACTACGTTACAAAAGTTTAAATGATTTTGTAGATATCACAAAAGGTGACAAATTAAAATATCTTTCTGATATTATTGGTTTTTCTGAGGTGACTAAGAAGAAAGAAGTGCTAAGAAAAGCTTATACTTCAATTAATACTGAAATTAAAAGGCAAAACTTTGAAGGTTTGATTGGTTCAGAGAAAAAAACTCTAATTGATAAAATCGAAGCAGTTGTAAGCAAGGAAGAAGACTTATTTAGAGTTATAAAGATTAAGATAGTTCCATTAAAATTAAAGATGGAAGTCAATAGTATGGAAGATGTCGATGCGCTATTAAAACATCTAAAAACTGCAACAAATGAGAAGCTTATTAAAGAAAGTGCTTTTTTAGAAAAAATACAGACTGCAATTCCAGGATTACAAGCAGAAGTTGTTACTATCAATAGCAATTATGAAACTTACTATTCAGAATTTCAAAAGATAGCAGCTGATGTAGAAGGGATTATGAAAATATATGTTGCAGAACTCTTAAAGTCTGGAACTACGATACTAAATAAATTTCATAAAAAAGATAATTGTCCTTTATGCCTTCAGGAAAAAGACCGGAATGACTTATTAGAAGAGATAGCAGAACGACTTAAAGAAGCAAAAGAAGCTGAGAAAAAACTTAAGGTCTTTCAAGATGCTCAGGAATTAGTGCAAACTATATGTACGGAAAGGATAAGAAGGCTAGATAACTTATTGTCCGAACCGCTTTTTAAAATGCCCGAAAATGAACAGCTTAAAAAGGATATAGAATTAATCTCAAAAAAAATAAAGCAGATGCAAGCAGCTAGCAAAGTAAAAGCTGCTTCTGGAGATAAAATAGAAGATTCTAATGATATTGGGTTTGGGGGGTCTGATTTTCTATTCTTGGATGAACTCACTTCCAGAATTAAGAAGCTCAGGGAAGCCATAAAAAAAGATAACGTTACAGAAATATACTCTAATATATCTGCATCAAAAGATGCATTTCTGAAGATCAAATTGTATGAGAAAGAACGAGCAATTTTAGATAAGCAAAGTGCATCATTATCTATTATTTACAACGAGTTTGTAAAAGTTCAAAAAGAAGGTTTAGAAGATTTTATAGATTCGTTTTCTACTAAAATTAATGAGTACTATCAATATATGAATCCTGACGAACCGTTTCAGGAAATTAAGATAGTAACGATGGGTGAAGAAGACGAACTCGATGGAATAACTATAGAGTATAAATACAATGGTAATTGGGTTTCGCCTCCTCAAAAATATTTTAGTGAATCACATCTCAATTGTTTTGGAATATCCTTCTTCCTGGCATCGGTAGATGCTTTTAATGATATTAACAAGTTCATTGTTTTAGATGATGTGATCTCCAGTTTTGATTCCAACCATAGAAAGCGCTTTGCGGAATTATTATTTGAGAAGTTCGACGATAGACAAATTATATTACTGACACACGAAGAAGAATGGTTTAGAAACTTTGTAAAACCACTTGCGAAAAAGAATCATTGGTTGGTCAATGAAATAAAATGGACAGAGGACAAAGGAACACATTTTGAGGAATCTAAAGGAGACCTGAAATCCAGAATCGAGAGTAAATTAGCTGCCTCAGATATTGATGATTTAGGCAATCCAATAAGGCAATACTTGGAATCTTCCCTAAAAGAAATTTGTATAAACCTAGATGTTAAAGTTAGTTATAGATCCAATGAGGTTAATGAAAAGAGAATGCCCGATGAATTGATAAATGAGCTCAAGTCAAGAATAAAAGCAAAGAAGAGTAATGGTTTGATAGATCAATATCCTATAATTGAAAGAGTAGCTAATTCGTCTATTTTAGGAAACTTACTTTCTCACGATAACCCTTTCAATCACAAAATAGGAGATTTGAAAGCTTTTTGGGCGGATATACAAGAGTTGGAAAAATTGTTTTATTGTCAGGAAGAAGATTGTACAAAACGGGCAGTATCTTATAGAAATCTTGATACAGTTACAAAAGAAATACGATGTGGAGGATGTGGTAAGACTAAATATGATTGGAAATAATTTATGAAATTAATAGATAACGTAAACCATCGTCTTGGAGAAGACTTAAAAGACCAAATTAAAAAGGGTAGCAAATTAAGTATTGCGGCAAGTTCTTTTTCTATCTATGCATATGAAGCTCTTAAAAAAGAATTAGGTAGCATTGATGAAATGCGTTTCATATTTAGTACTCCAACATTTATAGAAGAAAAATTTAAGAAACACGCTCGACAATTCTATATACCTCATATTTTTCAAGAGGCAGATTTGTGTGGAGGAGATTTTGAGCTTAGATTAAAAAGTGAACTGAATCAAAGAGCAATTGCACGAGAATGTTCTAAGTGGGTAAAAGATAAAGTGACATTCAAATCTAACATTGATAGCGGTAATGCTATTAATGGGATGATACACCTAGATAACGGAGCTTCAGATGGCGCAGCATATTCTGGGCTAAGTAGCTTTACTTCCTCTGACTTAGGAATTACACATAAAAAAGGGTTTCCTACACTGATACAGAAATCTGAATTTCCTCAGAGTAGCGCATATCTAGAATACTTTAACCAGATATGGGAAAATGAGGAGGACTTAAAGGATGTTACTTCTCAGGTTCAAGAATACTTTGAGAATGCTTTTAAAGAAAATAGTCCAGAGTTCATCTATTTTATAACACTCTATAACATTTTCAATGATTTCCTTGATGATATTTCAATGGATAATCTACCTAATGACCAGATTGGATTTAAGCATTCTGTCATTTGGAGTAAGCTGTATAATTTTCAGAAAGATGCAGTCATTGGAGCAATTAATAAACTTGAAAAATACAAAGGGTGTATTCTCGCAGATAGTGTTGGATTAGGTAAAACATTCTCAGCATTAGGAGTTATAAAGTATTACGAAATGCGCAATAAGGACGTACTGGTACTATGTCCTAAGAAACTAGAAGCAAACTGGAACACCTTTAGACATAACGATAAAAACAATATCCTTTCGGCAGACCGTTTTGGATATGATGTACTCTTTCATACAGACTTGTCGCGCGACCGAGGAATGAGTAATGGACGTAACCTAGAAAGTGTTAATTGGGGGAATTATGGACTTATTGTTATAGATGAGTCACATAATTTTAGAAACAACAACACCGTAGTAGGAAAAGAGAACAGGTATCAAAAATTATTACGAAAAGTAATTCAGGAAGGAATTGAGACCAAAGTAATGATGCTATCAGCAACACCTGTGAACAACAGATTTAATGATTTAAGAAACCAACTGGCTCTGGCTTATGAAGGAGAAGCATCCCAGATTGATGATAAGCTTAATACAGACAAAGGAATCGACATTATTTTTAGAAGAGCACAGCAAGCCTTTAATGTATGGTCCAAGTATGGAACTGAAGAGAGAACAACTGAAAAGCTATTAGGAATGCTAGACTTCGATTTCTTTGAAATATTAGATTCTTTAACAATAGCTAGATCTCGTAAGCATATTACCACATACTATGATACTACTGATATTGGAGAGTTTCCGAAGAGAGATAAACCAATATCTATTCAAAGTGCACTTACAGATGACGGATCTGTTACATATACCGAAATTGCCGAAAAGCTCACACTTTTAAACCTTTCTATTTATTCGCCCTTAAACTATATACTACCAAGCAAGCTTCAATTCTATGCTGATCTTTATGATAAAACAGTAAAAGGCGGACGACTCACACAGATGGATCGTGAAAAGAGTTTGCAAATTTTAATGCGTATTAACTTATTGAAGCGTTTAGAAAGCTCTGTTGATTCTTTTAGAATTACTCTGGATGGTGTAATCAAGCAAATCAAAAAAGCGCTAACCGCAATAGAGAACGGAAAAGACGAAGCATATTCTGGTATTCAAGCTAAAATTGAAAATGAAGAGTTTGACTGGGAAGCCAATTGGGGAGATGAAGAAAGTGTTATCGGTAAAAAGATAAAAGTTCACGTTGCAGATATTGATACAGCGAGATGGAGTGAAGATTTAAGTGAAGATTTATTTATTCTGGAAAGTCTGCATAAATCTGTATCCGAATTAAAAGGTGAAAAAGATTTAAAACTTCAGTCACTTAGAAAAAGGATAGAAAATAAAATAGAGAATCCTAAAAATGAAAATAACAAGAAGGTTATAATATTTACTGCGTTCGCTGATACAGCAAACTACCTTTATACTCATCTAGGAAAACATCTTAAGAAATCTTTTGGACTAAATACGGCACTCATTACTGGTTCTAAACGTATGTCTACAACTAAGAATATACCTAACCAATTAAATACTATGCTAAGTTGCTTTTCCCCTATCTCAAAAGATAAAGAGCAGCTATATCCATCTATCAAAGATTCCATAGATATATTGATTGCTACAGATTGTATTTCTGAAGGCCAGAATTTGCAAGATTGTGATTACTTAGTAAATTATGACATCCACTGGAACCCTGTTAGAATCATTCAGCGATTTGGTAGAATCGACAGGATAGGTTCAAAAAATGATAGTATCACCATGGTTAATTTCTGGCCAGACGTAACGCTAGATTCCTATATCAATTTAAAACAGCGTGTAGAAAACAAGATGCTTATCAGTAATATGGCGAGTACAGGAGATGATAACATATTAAACGTCGATGAAAAGGATTTAGAATACAGAAAAATTCAGCTCGAAAAACTTAAAGAAGAAGTTATAGATCTAGAAGATTTGAGAGAAGGTGTTAGCATAACAGATTTAGGACTTAATGACTTTAGAGTTGATTTATCAAATCTAATTAAGAGATATGGCCAACTAACAAATGTTCCTGAAGGCTTACATGCGGTTGTTCAGTCCAGTCAAAACTTAGAAACTGGCGTTATCTTCGTTCTCAAAAATATTAATACAAGTATTAATATAGATAAGCTGAATAGATTGCACCCTTTCTATTTGGTTTATATGACAGCACATAACGAAGTATTATTAGGTCATATTGAGTCTAAGAAAATTTTAGATGCAATGCGTATGCTTTCCAAGGGTAAAGAAGAACCTTTACTTGACTTGTGCAAACAGCTATCTCAGGAAACCAGCGATTACTCCAAGATGGATGATTATTCTCAACTTTTAAAAGATAGCATTGCAAGTATATTAAAAACTGAAAAAGAAAAAGACGTACATAGTTTATTTAAGTCTGGTGGTACAACAGCACTAAAGGATAAAATCAAAGGAATTGAAGATTTTAGTTTAGTTTCATTTTTAATTATCAAATAGTTGGAAATATATCAATTACCACCATCAACGCTTGTAAATAGGAATATTCCTAAGAATGCATTTGATGAATATGCAAATTCAAAGCAGAAGAAAGACTTTACCAATTATATTTCTAAAATTACTTGGAAACATAAAATCTCTCAGGAAACCGTAAACCTTCATGGTGATGATATAAAAGAGATTCAGTTGTTTGAGATTCAATTAAAAGAAAAACAGACAATAAGTGGTCTGTTAGATTTAATAGATAAGTCGATTCCTTATCATATCATATTTATAATTACTATTGGAGAGGAGTTATTTTTTCGTACCGCAAAAAAACATCCACATCCAACTAATCCAGATAATTCAATTATAGATTGGGTATTTTCTTCAAATTGGATAAACAAATCTCAGTGCGATTTTTCGCTACATCTAAAAGTTAGTGTTGATTCAATTTATCAAGATTTTTGTTCATTGATTAGCGATAATCATAAAAAATTCGAGACTATCGCTAATATGATTGAATACCAAAGTAGAGTGAAAGAATTAACATCTTTAATAGAAAAGCTAGAATCAAAAATTAAAAAGAGTAAACAGTTCAACAAAAAAATTGAAATGAATATTGAGTTGAATGATTTAAAGAGTCAATTAAACTTACTTTTAAATTAACCATTAGAAAGGCCCTTTCTCTCTCGGTCCTTTGCTGGTCACTTTCCATTGTCCATTTTCTTTGGCCAATTTGAAAATACCAGATTTTCCATCATAGGTAGTGCTATATTTTACCCAAGCAATATCCTCATAAATGGCTTCATCTAAAATTTCTACCACGATATCTTTATCAGATTCTGGCATCATACTTTGAACCGTAACCAAACTACTATATCCTTCTGAGGTTGTATGCTTTTTAAGAACTGATTCATCTTTTGAGAAAAAACTTTCCGCAACAATTTTTGCGGTTTCTGAAGGTGACGTATTCTTATTTTCTGAACAGGATATGAATAGAACTACTAACGAACAAATGACGATTTTTTTCATAATAATATTAATTTGGGTTATTGATATATTTGTGCGACACCTTCAATTTTAGATCTCGTTCCCCATTTTTCTCATTCAGCTCTACAACCAATCTACGGTCATTGCTTATTGAAAACTTAGGCACTATATAAACTAATCTTATAACTTTACCTTCTGTTATTCTAGATGGTAAATTGTATTTATATATGGGTTCTAGAATCAGTTTTTGTAACGATTTTCTTTTGCCTTTTTGCCGAGTTTCAATCGAAAGGTTAAGAAAATTCAAATCGTAATCCAATGTAGATTTATTCTCAATCTGGATAACGAAGTAGAGTTCTTCTTTATCAAAAACAATATTCTCAACACTCAAAACAATGCCTTCGTTTCGCTTCTTAATTCGACCTATACGCTGATTTCTGTTAAGAAGATAAGAGCAGAATTTGTGATAATAATACGTTCTGTTGTCTACACTATCTTTAACAGTTGCAGTCTGAATAGAATCACTTACTAATGGCTTTTCATTCCCAATACTATTTGATAATGGAATGAAGTAATTGAGCTTAGACAGTTGCTTTTTATACCTCACAATATACGAAAAAATTGATCCATTTCTGTTGACTACCAGTAGATTACTTTCTTTCCCAGGCTTTGCCTGAAGTAATCCAAAGT
>CAXBIJ010000010.1:0-23589 GCA_963975675.1 uncultured Maribacter sp.
TCCTCTAAAATATAATAGTTCTATGATCTGAACACATTTTTCTTTTAGATTCTTAACAAGCTTCCTCAAACCTTTGGTATCTACAACCGAATCTTCATCTTCCTTGTTCTGTAAAATACCTACGAAGTAATCTGCGGAAAGGTTCTTTTTTTCATTTTTATACGACCTACTGCGTATTTCGTCGATAGCGGCATTTCTGGCAATATTTAAAATCCATGTAAAAAATCTTCCTTTTGAGGAGTTATAGCTTTCAGAATTATTCCAAATTTTTATGAATACGTCTTGACAGATTTCTTGGGCAATACCATCATTTTTTACAATGGTATTAATAACCCCACAAATGTTATCGGCATACATGCCATGTAACTTCTCGAAAGCTGAAGGGTCTTTCTTTTTAAACTGTTCAACTAATAGGTCTAATTGCATATGGAATTTATTATAAGCTAAAAATAAAAAAAGCTGTTCTTAGAACAGCTTTTATAAAATATATTTTTAATCCTATTGAATTAAACCAGCACAACTAATACGGGCACCGGCAGCTCCACTTGGTTGTGAAGTGAAATCATCTGTACCTTGGTGTACGATAAGACCTTTTCCAACTATATTTTTATTTTCATCATCACAGCCAATACACCATTGGTCAGTCGAAAATTCAACCATACCCTCTCCATTAGATCCTGCGGTAAAATTACCGATATCTCCTTTGTGATAGCCTTTTGCATCACCCCATTTACCATGTGGTTCATTAGTTGGATTCCAATGTCCACCAGTTGAAGAACCATCAGCAGAAGAGCAATCTGCAGTTTGGTGAATATGTATAGCATGCTCACCTTCAGTAAGTCCAGAAAAGTTAGCCGTCATAGTTACTTTACCGTCTTTTTCAACAAAACTTACTTCACCAGATACATCACTGTCACTTTTAGGTTCCATAAGCATAGAAATACGGTTAGTAGTAAGTTCTTCTGCTACTTTTTCCATTTCCTTATCCATTTCGGCATTTACTTTGTCTGCCTCTTTTTTTGCTTCTTTGCAACTTACCACAGTAATAATTGCCAAAAGCATCAAACTAAATTTTAATATTTTCATATGTTCATGTTTTAGGTTAAAGCATAAAGTTACATATTATAAACTATAATCTTTGCTCATTTAAAGCACATTTTAACAGGTTTGAAAATTAAAATTATACCTGTAAATCTTATAAATATTAGGATTAAAAGTAATATTAAGAAGGGCTTAATTTGATAGTTCTTTCTTCTTAAATACCGTTCTCAAATCAGTATTAAAGAAAACACCTAGTTGTAAGCGGTCATAATCAGTCTCTCTAAAATGATTTTTCAAATACCCAAATTGCATACTTAAGTTATCGGTGACATTAACACCTACAGCCGCATACAAACGATTTTGGCCAAAAGCTTCATTTTGAAGATTAATGAAAATTTCATCATAAAAGTTCAAAAAGAAAACATCTGTTAAAGGAACTGTCATTTGAAGTCTATATCTAGCCCGGTGTAATGTGTTACTTATACCAGAATAATTATTTTGTACAAAGCGTTGTTCTAGTCGATATCGGTGTTCAAATTTAAATTCCCAGACTTTATTCTTCAATATAAACTGTTCAAAAAGTCGGTGCTCTGAAATTGAATTATTAGAAATTAGAATATCGCTCGCAAAAATATCAAACTCCCTAAAACTAGGGTCGGTTTCAATAAAACCATATCCTAACGTGGCAATAGCATCTGGGTTAATATGATAGTTAATACCAGTTCTAAGTAAAAGTTGATTAAAATTAGACGCGGTTTCATAATATCGAAATTGTGCCTCGGTATGTATACTCCACTTTTCGGCTATTTTATTCGTGCCAAAATACATGAACCAGCTGCCTAATTCATCTTCACCAGTAATTTCATTTTGAGCATTTGAATTTAGAATTGTTGATAATAGTATTACTAAGAAAAAAAGGTTCTTCATTATCTGTCTTGTGTATTAATTTAAATTAAAAACTTTCGTCTCTATAAACGGTGAAAGCTCTATACTTTCCATTTTACCTTTATAATCGCTCCATTCGGTAGAGAAAAAAGTATTGGTTTTCTTCAAAGCCGATTCTAATTCATCTTTAGCAAACTGCATTAATTGCTTTTCTGTAACGGTCATACCAGTCTTACGTGAACCAACATAACCACGAGCAATTTGCAAGCGTTGCATAACGGTCATCTCTTTATTACGTGTAATACCTTGGCGTTTATCTACCTTACCTAAATACAAGGAAGTAACAGAATCTATTTGCTTAACGATATTTTTTGATGCCTCAATTTGGTCTTTGAACTTCTTCTCGTCCATCTTTTTTAATTCCTTTTGATACCTTTCGGCCACTTCTTTACTTTGTGCTAATTGCTTAACTGCATCAGCAGATTTCTGCATGTAGGATTCTAATATCTTACCGTTTGTATACGCTTCGTTTATACCCGCTGTAGATACCTCTAATCGTGGGTCAGATTTCACTATAATTTGAGCTTCCTCAGCCAAATCACCATAAAGCATTTTAATGGTATACGTACCTGGTTTAACTTCTAGGCCACTAGATTCATTCTTTTTCGTCTGAACTTTTCTTGAAGGTCTATCCGCACCTTTTTCATCCATTCCCCAAAAAATTCTATGGAAACCTGCTTTTTCTGGCGTCTTGTATTTTAATGAACGAATTAATCGCTGACCGTCATAAAAATCAAACTGAACAGAGTCTTTCTTTTGTATGCCGGTCGATTCTGTTGGTTCAGAAGTTGATGAATCATCTTTTTCTACGACCTCAACCTCAGTCTGGTCTTCATCTTGGTTTGTTTGCGAAGCCATCTCTTTTTCTTCATCTTTTTTTCCTTCGGCCTCTTTCTTCCCTTCTTTCAAGTAATAGGTAATCATAGCGCCTGGCTTTTTGTTCTCACCTTGGTATAAACCATCACCACCAAAACGACTACCTGTTGGTTGTTGGTAAAAAGCTTGATATGCTGTCGGTGGAGTAAACAACGCTATTTCCTTATTCAAAATAGTTTTATCTGAAGCCAATGCCCGCAACGGACGAATATCATCTAATACCCACGCAGCTCTACCAAAAGTTCCAATTACTAAGTCGTGCTCTCTTGGGTGAATAGCTAAATCTTTAGTGGAAACCGTTGGGAAACCTTCCGTCCATTTTTGCCATTTTTCTCCTGCATTGAAAGAAACATATAATCCGTCATCAGTACCTAAAAACATCAAATTCGGATTTTCAGGATCTTCGATAATCGACAGTGTATAACTCTTAACATCATTAGCGTCAACAATTCTGGTCCATGTTTTACCGTAATCTTTTGTACGGTAAGCATAAGGCGTGTAATTGAATCTTCTGTAATCATTTGCAATTAATAGTGCTTCTCCTTTATTTCTAGTAGATGCTTTAATCTGCGGAATCCAGCTTCCTTTTGGTAGACCTTTAATAGCACCAGTTACTTCTGTCCAAGTTTGACCGCCATTTAGAGTGTAGTGAACACGCCCGTCATCAGAACCTGTCCAAAGCATATCTTTTTCAACTGCAGATGGTTCAATGACCAATATGGTCGTATGGTTTTCAGCACCAGTAGCATCCATCGATAAACCACCACTTTCACTTTGTTTCTGCTTTTCTGGGTTGTTAGTGGTCAAGTCTGGAGAAATAACCTTCCATGTTAATCCTTTATCAGAACTTTTATGCACGAATTGACTACCGAAATAAATAGTACTAGTATCAAAAGGGTCTTGACTAATTGCCGAGTTCCAGTTAAAACGAAGTTCTGTGGTTGCATCTGGTGGCGTAGGGCGAACGATATAATTATCGCCAGTAACATGGTCAAAACGCTGTACATACCCTTGCTGGCTCATGGTATAGCCATATCTAGAATCTACAGGGTCGGGCACTACATCAAATCCGTCACCGAAACTTATTTCTTGCCAATAGCTATTACGAATACCTTGCGCTTTCCATACATAAGCCGGGCCTCTCCAAGAACCATTGTCTTGCATACCACCATATACATTGTATGGATATTCATTATCCGTAGCAATATGATAGAATTGAGCAACTGGCAAATTGCCAACAAATCGCCAAGTTTTTCCTCCATCCTTAGAAATGTTTAGTCCGCCATCATTACCATCCATCATAAATTGACCATTGTTGGGGTGAATCCAAAATGCATGGTGGTCTGGGTGAACTCCATTATCAACACCATAGGCAGGCATAAGTTCTTGAAAATTCTTACCGCCATCTTGAGAAACATTCACGTAGGTAAATACGGAGAAAACTCTATTCTCATTTTCAGGATCTACATAAATTTCAGAGTAGTAAAAAGGTCTATTACCGATATCACCTTTGTCATTGATTTTTTTCCATTTAAAACCACCATCCTCAGATTTGTAGAGTGCATTCTTTTTTGCCTCAACCAACGCATAAACAACATTTGGTTTTCCAGGTGCAATGGCAACACCGATTCTACCTAAATCTCCTTTAGGTAAACCATCTTCCTCGCTTAGTTTTTTCCAATTTTTACCACCGTCATGGGTCATATATAAACCACTGCCAGAACCACCAGAATTAAAGAACCAAGGCTCACGCTTATGCTCCCACATGGCAGCAATTAATTTATTCGGATTGGTAGGATCCATAATTAAATCGGCCACTCCGGTTTTATTATTTACAAAAAGTACTTTCTCCCAAGTTTCGCCACCATCGGTTGTTTTAAAAACTCCGCGTTCTGGGTGTTCACCCCAAGGAGAACCAATTGCACCCACATAAACCGTATTCGGATTCATTGGATCTATTTTTATTCTATGAATGTGTCTTGTATTTTCTAGACCCATCGATTTCCATGTCTTTCCACCATCGAGAGATTTATAAACGCCGTAACCACCATTTAAGCTATTTCTCGGATTTCCTTCACCTGTACCTACCCAAATAACAGAGGGATTATTTTGTTGAATAGCAACGGCACCGATAGATGCGGTAACTTCTTTATCGAAAATGGGTTCCCATTTAATACCCCCAGAGGTAGATTTCCATAATCCACCAGACGCGGTACCAACATACATAATATCAGGATTGTCATTGACAACATCAATAGAAGTGACACGACCGCTCATGCCACCAGGGCCAATATTACGGGGTTTCATATCCTGTACAAGGTCCATTTTAAATTCTTGAGCTGTCACGAAAAAAGATGCAAAAAACACCAATAGGGAGAGTAAACTTCTAGTCATTTTGTGGTTTGTTAGTTAAGTGCCTAAATATAATAGAAAAGGTTGGGTCGATTTCTTAAATCGGTGTTAAGACGAGCATACAAAAGTAATATAGCATTAATGAAATATAATTAGTACACCGTAGTTCATCTAGGCTTACGTTTTAGAATTAATAACAGCTTAAACTATATGTGGAGAATATTACTTTACTTTGGGAAAATGAATGAATTATGAGCTTTAAAGTCTATAGTATTGGATTGTTGTTGTTTGGATTTGTCTTAGTTTCTTGTAAAACGGTGAAAAAGACACCGTCTGTGGCAAAAGTATTGGAGACATCTGGCAACCCCATATTTAATGGATGGTATGCAGATCCTGAGGCGGTGGTGTTTGGTGATACGTATTGGGTGTACCCCACATATTCAGATGCATACGAAAAGCAACTATTTTTTGATGCTTTTTCTAGTCCCGATTTGGTTAATTGGACCAAGCATGAGCGCATTTTAGATACTACAAATATAAACTGGTTGCGCCAGGCATTATGGGCACCATCTATCATTGAAAAAGACGACAACTACTACTTGTTTTTTGGAGCGAATGATATTCAACGCCCTGGCCGAGATTCGTATGACCCTAAAAATGATATTAATCATTATGGCGGAATAGGTATTGCGGTGGCAGATACGCCTAAAGGCCCTTTTAAAGATTATTTGGGCAAACCTTTAATAGCAGATTTTTATAATGATGCCCAACCAATAGACCAATTTGTTTTTAAGGATATTGATGGTACCTTTTATTTATTTTATGGTGGTTGGGGCCATTGTAATTTAGGCAAGTTAAATGCCGATTTTACCGGAATTACACCTTGGGAAGATGGCTCTTTATTTAAGGAGATTACCCCCGAAGGTTATGTAGAAGGGCCTTTTGTATTTTTAAGAAATGGTACATATTATTTTATGTGGTCTGAAGGAAATTGGACAGACAATTCGTATAAAGTAGCTTACGCAATGGCCGATAGTATTTCAGGACCTTATAAACGTATGGGAACTATTTTGGAATCTGACCCCGAAATTGCTACCGGTGCGGGTCACCATTCTGTGATTAATATTCCCAATACTGATGAATGGATTATGGTGTATCATAGAAGACCAATCCCCAATGAAGGAAGAGATCATCGAGTAACTTGTATGGATAAAATTAAATTTAGAAATGACGGTTCAATAAAACCTATTCAAATTACAAATGAAGGGGTAGAGGCAAGACCACTTAAACCTTAAATAGGTTTATGATTACTTATCTAATTCTTCTCAAAAATCCCAAATAATTCACTGCCTTGTCTTGGAGCAATAGAATTATGGCAGGGATCGAAAGTGATCATTTTTAAGAATGGCGATAAGTAACTGATATATAGATTTTTATCGCCTCCAAAAGGACGTTTTTTCATATCATCAGCTAATGGAATATCGAACCAAACACCCACTAATTTACCAGAAGGCTTTAGAAGCTCGGCCATATGTTTTGCATAGGCATTTCTGTTTTTATCAGAGGGTACTAAAGAACAGAAAAAGGTCTGCTCTATGATGAGGTCATACTGGCCTTTAAAATCAAAAAAATCAGCTTGGTGGATTAGTGAATTCGGAAAATCTGGATTCCGTTTTTTGAACTGTTTTAATGGAGCATCAGAAATGTCTAGAATGTGCACATTTTTAAATCCTTTCTTCCACAGGTATTCCGCCTCATAGGCATTACCAGCTCCTGGTATCAGAATATCAATAGACTTGTATGTCAATTGGTCAACATATTCTTTAATGGGTGTTGAGGGGTATCCAATATCCCAACCTGTTTGTTGTTCCTTATAGCGTTGTGTCCAATAGTTTTCTTCTTCCTTCAAGATAAATTGATGTTTGTACACTAGTAAAATTAAATAGATTTAGTGAGATTTTGCAAAGTATATAAAAACGGAGACCATTGGTCATACATTCATTGTAGTAGACAAATCAAATCATTATCTTTCGTTACGACTAAATACCAACTAAATAAGCTTATGAAATATTCGTTTTTTGCCGTTTTAACGGTATGCCTAACTTTTATCGGTACCGCACAAACAAATCCGAAATGGGCACGTTACCCATCAATATCTCCAGACGGCCAAACTATTGCATTCACCTATAAAGGAAACCTTTTTTCTGTGGTTGCAGAAGGTGGCATGGCAAAACAGTTAACCTTTCATTCTGCACATGATTATGCACCAGTATGGAGCAAAAATGGTAAGCAATTAGCTTTTGCCTCAAATAGATTTGGCAATTTTGATGTCTACATAATGGATGCCCAAGGCGGACCAGCCACACGGCTAACCTACCATAGTAATGATGAGGTTCCTTTTAGTTTTTCTGCTGATGATACTACCGTTCTTTTTGGAGCAACACGATTAGATGCCGTTGCACATAGACAATACCCAACGGGTTCTCAACCAGAATTATATAGGGTTCCAATACAAGGTGGTCGGGTAGATCAAGTGTTGACCGTACCGGCAGAAGATGTACAAGTGAATAGCGATGGATCTAAAATGGTGTACCACGACAAAAAAGGATACGAAGATGCGTTTAGAAAGCACCATACTTCTGCCATTACAAGAGATGTATGGTCCTATGAACCTTCAACGGGTAAACATAGTAAACTAACTGATTTTAAAGGAGAAGACCGTAATCCGGTATTTTCAAAAGATGGTAAAACTATATATTACTTAAGTGAGCAAGAAGGTTCTTTTAATGTCTTCTCAATGGCATTGAATGGCGGGTCTCAAAGTAAGACTCTTACTAATTTTAATACCCATCCGATACGTTCATTGAGTATTGGAAATGATAAGATGGCTTTTGGATATGATGGGGAAATATATACACTTAGGGTTGGTGAAGAAGCTAAAAAAGTAGCTATTATTATAAGAACACAAGAAGATAGTAATGCCATAGAATATATTTCTGTGAATGGTGGTGTTCGTGAAATGGATATAGCTCCTAATGGTAAAGAAATTGCTTTTATTAGTAGAGGAGAAGTTTTCGTTACCTCTATCGATGGTTCATTAACGAAACGTATTACAAATACACCAGAGCAAGAACGTTTTGTAAAGTTCATGCCCGATGGTAAAGGGGTTGCTTATGCTAGTGAGCGAAATGGTAAATGGTCTATTTTCAAGTCCTCAAAAGTACGTTCGCAAGAACCGTATTTCTTTGCAGCAACGGTGTTTAAAGAAGATACCTTAGTAACCTCAAAAGAAGATATATACCTGCCAGAATTCTCACCAGATAGCACATATGTGGCTTATATAGAAGGCAGAAGAACGTTAAAAGTAAAGAATCTTAAAACTAACGATATTACCACCTTATTAACGCCAGATGAGCTTATTCATATGCAAGATGGTGATCAGTATTTTCAATGGAGTCCAGATAGTAAATGGTTACTTGTCGATTGGCGTATTTCATTAAGTAATTCAGAGGTATTGCTGATTTCAAAAGATGGAAAACAACGTAAGAACCTTACGCAAAGTGGTTATTATGATGGCTCTCCAAAATGGGTAAATGAGGGCAATCAAATTTTATACTTATCAAATCGAGATGGATTAAAAAGTTATGCCACTAGCGGAAAGTCAGAATTAGATGTGTATAGCATGTTCTTGAATCAAGATTCTTGGGATAAATTCAATAACTCAAAAGCCGAATACGATTTATTGAAAATGATCGAGGATGCCGCCAAGGAGAAAAAGGATGAAGCCAAATCTGATGATAAAAAGAAGAAAGACGATAAAAAGAAAGAAACCGAGGTAAAAACATTGAAGTTTGATTTAGAAGATGTAGAACGTAGAAAATCTCGTATAACCATCCACTCTTCATTACTAGCCGATGCTGTTCTTTCGAAAGACGGAGAAAAATTATACTACCTAACACGTTTTGAGAAAAACCTTAATTTATGGGAAACCGAAATACGTACCAAGAGTACCAAAATGTTAATTTCCCTTGATGCAAAATCAGGTAGTTTACAGTGGGATACTAAAAAGGAAAATCTCTTTCTTTTAGCGGATGGAAAAATAGCCAAGGTTGATCTAACAGCTGCAAAAACAGAGCCTGTAAAATTAAATTCAGAAATGGTATTAGATGCCGATGCAGAGCGTAAGTATATGTTCGATCATATTTGGTTACGTACCAATGGCATTTTCTACACCTCTACCTTTCACGGCATCGATTGGAAAAACATGCGTACCGAGTACGAAAAGTATTTACCGCACATAGGTAACGACTATGAATTTGCTGAAATGATATCTGAAATGCTAGGTGAATTAAATGTGAGTCATGCAGCTGGGCGGTTTTCAGACAATATCGACAATGGTGATAAAACAGCTTCATTAGGGGTATTTTTTGATTATGCACATACAGGCGACGGATTAAAAATTACAGAAGTCATTAAAGGTGGACCGTTAGACAAATCAGGATTCAATATCAACCCTGGAGCCATTATTGAAAAAATAAACGGAATTACGATTGGTAGTACTATGGATGCTGCTTTCTATTTAAACCGTATTGAGGGTGATTTTACCTTGCTTGATATAATAGATGAAAACGGTAAGCGAAAGCAAATTACTGTAAAGCCTATTTCTCTAAGGGATGAAGGCAGTTTGTTATATGACCGTTGGGTGAAGAATAATGAAAAGGAGGTTTTGGCAAAGAGTAATGGAACTTTAGGCTATGTACATATACCTGGTATGAGCGACGGACCTTACCGTACTATTTATGAAGAAATGTTGGGTAAATTCAATGATAAAAAAGGAGTAATTGTAGATACCCGTTTTAATGGTGGGGGTGACTTGGTGGCTGATTTAGCAATGTTCTTTACCGGTGTGCCTTTTCTATCGTATGAAACAGAGGCTAGGGTAGTTGGTGGTGAACCAACCTCAAGATGGACAAAGCCAACCTTGGCCATGTTCAATGAATCGATGTACAGTGATGGTTCTTGTTTCGCTAGTGGTTATGTAGATTTAAAAATCGGTAAAACAGTGGGTATGCCTGTACCTGGTACCTGTAGTTGGGCTGGTTGGGAGAGTTTGCCAAACGGTGGCCGTTGGGGAGTTGTACCAGTAAGCTCAAAAAATAAAGCAGGCGAGTGGATGGAAAACAATGAAACGAACCCAGAAATTTTAATTAAAAATCAACCAGAGTTAATTGCAAAAGGTACTGATGAACAATTAGAGAAATCTATTAAGGTTTTGATGAAGGAGGTGGAGTAATGTAAAATGTACTGTCCTTGAGAAGAATTATAGAAGTCATGCTAAAAAAGAAATAAACGTACCAAGGTTGGTTTAGCCAATGTTGGGCATAATTTAAAAAAAATGATATCAGATTTAAGAAAATCAATAAATTCAATTCTCTATCAAAGAGTAACTAGTCCATTATTTGGAACTTTTACTTTCGCATGGTTGGTTTGGAACTGGAAAATTGTATACACTACATTTTTTATCGATGAGGACAAAATTGATAAGAACAAAATTGACTACATAGTTGAAAATTTTAATAATCAAGAGTTTTTAATATGGTATCCCTTACTTTCAACTTTAATTTTATTGACAGTTATTCCATTCATTTCTAATGGAGCATATTGGTTAAGTTTAAAATTTGAAAAATGGAGAGTAGATAATAAAAATGAAATAGAAAAAAAACAACTACTTACTCTTGAGCAATCAATACAATTGAGGGGACAAATTATTGAATCTGAAAGAAATTTTGATTCTCTTCTTCAAAATAAAAATGATGAAATAAAGCAATTGAAAGGATTAGTTGATGAATTGAAAAGCGGAAAAAATGTAGAAACAGGTTTTATAGAGAAAGGCTCTGAAGCTGATAAAACAGAACAAGAAGTAATCAATATTTTCAATAAATTAAAGGAAAATAACAAATTGAAAGCTGGTCGTGATGTAATAAACACCTATGTTCAGGGAGGCTATTCAGGTTTAGCTAAAGACGGAAAAATTGATTCTAACGTACTATCTTATTTTGAATCAAACGACTTAATAGACATTACAGAAAAAGGAACACATAAGTGGACTGAAAAAGGAAAAAGACTAAATCAAATCATCAATGATTTAGAGTTTAAATAAAAACTATGCCCAACAACGTATAAAATTAATAATTTGTTTTTCTGTTGAGACGAACAGGTAATCGCTTATTTAGCAACGGATTTTCCTGCGGAAAATCTTCACACGTAAACCCGCAACTATTCTTATACGACAACGTCGTAAGCAATTTAACACACCAAGAAAATGACAGTTAAAAAATTTTTATTTATATTATTATTTGTTTCAACGTATCAATTCGGTTTCTCGCAAACGAATCACGTTGAGTCTTATTACATACCTGCTGTCAATGGAACTAAGTTGGCCATAGATGTTTACTTCCCAAAAAATCATAAAAACAAAAAACTTCCTGTGCTCTTCGAATTTACTCGATACTGGAGAGGAAAAGAAGACCCGAATACAGGGGAGCCAATTGCTTCACTTATAGAACGCGATAAATACTTTTTTGACCATGATTACATACTTGCAAAAGTTGATGTCAGGGGTACTGGTGCTTCATATGGTGTTCGTACAGGAGAATACACGCCTACAGAAGTGAAAGATGCCTGGTACATAGTTGATTGGGTCGTCAATCAACCGTGGTCTGATGGAAAAGTGGGAGCCTATGGTACTTCTTATTCGGGGACCACAGCAGAACTTTTATGTGCGACACAACATCCGGCCATTAAAGCTGTAATACCTGGGTGGTCTGATTTTGACGTATATGAAAGTCCTACCCGTCCCTATGGTATGCTTGCAACGAGTTTTATAGCGCCATGGAGCCAATATGTTGATTGGTTGGATCAAAATTCTGTGGAGAATCTGGGGGCAAGTGTTAGACGTGTCGGTAAAGATTTTCCGATGGATGCAATCAAAGAACATGAAAACAACACAATCGTATTGGAAGCTCTGTCTAAAGCACCTTATAAAGATTCCAAATTTGGAGATTTCAAATTCGAAGAACTCGACCCCTTGGATTGGAAAAAGGAAATTTCGGAATCAAATGTACCCATGCTTGTTCTTACAAGTTGGTTAGATGCAGGTACGGCTGAAGGTACTTTATTACGATTACAACACTTTGATAATCCGCAGAAAGTAGTCATGATGCCAACTTCTCATGGCGGAGGTTCTCATGCCAGTCCATTTATTGTTTCTGATAAAATGGTAGCTCCTGTTCCATCGGTTAATGAACAACTTAAACTGCAATTAGACTTCTTTGACCATTACGTAAAAGGTAAAGACAAAGGAGTTGAAGATTGGCCAACCATTAAGTACTATAATTTTGGGGAAGAATCGTTTAAACAATCTGATATATGGCCGCCCAAGGGACAACAACGAATCCAATACTTTTTAGATGCCAAGGGAAAATTAAATACTTCATCTTCTGATGAACATCTAGGTATGGATGAATATATCGTTGACTTTTCGGTAAGTACCGGTACAAACAATAGATGGACAACCCAAATGGGAAAACATATTCTTAACCTAGAGAATCGCAATGCTGCCGATTCTTTAATGTTAACTTATACTACCGAACCTCTTGCAGAACCTCTTCAAATCACAGGAACACCTGTTATTTCTCTTAATCTGTCTTCAACACACTCAGAAGGGGAAATTTTTGTCTACTTAGAAGATGTTGATCCAAGTGGAAAAAGTAGATATATAACAGAAGGAGGGCTATTGCTTGAACACCGAAAATTATCTAAGAATGATATGTTTAATGAGATACCCTATCATTCATTTAGGGAATCAGATGCATCACCTATGCCCATTGATAAAATTGAAGAAGTCAGCTTTAAATTACATCCAACATCTATTCTCATCAAAAAAGGACATTCTATCAGAATTGCGATTTCTGGAGCGGATAAGGACACATTTGACAAAGTTCCGACCGAAGGAATACCAACTTTGAACATATACAGGAATAAAACAAACAAATCTTTTTTAGAATTACCAATAGTTAAATAAAACATGTGCATAACCGTGGTCGTAGGCAATTTAAACTCATCTAAACCAAAACATATGAAACTATTAAAAATAATTATTACCGTATTGATTCTCATTAATTTGTCTTGTAAAAACAACTCTGAAAAATAAGAAGTTGGTTCAATTCAAAATGAGAATATTACTCAATTTGATGTGGCTTAAGCAACAGCTATCATTGAAAAAAGAAGTAAGGAATCTGCTGTTTAATGTTTACTACAAAAACCAATTGCCAAGTGAAAACGAACTCATATGAAGTAGAAATAGACAAACTACTTTCGGAAAAAAATCCAGAATATTATAGTGGACTGAAAGCAACTCTTTCTGAGTTTCAAAAGGAACTGATTTCAAAACAATTAATTGCAGACGGGACCCATAAAAGCTATGTTGGGTTATTAAAAAAAATAAGTGAAAATGATAAGTTTGAATTTGATATAGCATATAACCTAAAGAAAAAACTAGAAGGACTTGGTGAAGGAATTACCAAAATCATACCTTCTATAGAAAGTTCTGTACTTGCCCAAAAATACCTAAATATTGAAAACTCGAAGAACTTTTCCTTTAATCAAAAGATAGGGGAGTTAGTCAATAATGGGCAGAAATTGAATCGCTCAATGTTTGCGAATTTGATAATGGACGTTTATGACCAAGAAGACTTTGAAATTCTTTTGATTAAATTAAAAATATGCAGGTTTATAGATCCAAAATCTGATTTCGCGGTTACAGTTTATGCTGGAAAACCAAATTCTTAATAAATACGTTGACTAACATGACCTAAACGTAATTCGGACTTTAGGGCTATATCGAAAGGTATATGTATATTTATAAAGTCGCTAATCCCGATTGCTTTCGGGAATGGATTTAGCTTTTGAAAAGAAAAAATAAATAAAACCTGCCCGTACCGAAAAGATGCTTTCGGGTGGGCAATAAGTTTTAGCCTCGTGCGTTGACGGAAACTGGCCAGCGCGCCAACTCGCCCACTGCAATTGCAGACGGCATACCTCTGCACTACGCTTAGCTCAGTCGTTGTGCTTCATTATGACCAACCAATAACCAATGATAAAATTCTTTAGAAAAATTAGACAAAAGATGCTGACTGAAAATAAATTCAGCAAGTATTTGATTTATGCGATTGGCGAAATTATTCTTGTTGTTATTGGAATTATGATTGCCCTATCGATAAATAATTGGAATGAATCCAAAAAAGAACAAAATATATTAAATGCATCACTAAACTCTGTGAAATTAAATCTTCAAGAAGATATAGAAAATCTGAATAGCCAAATAAATTATAACAAGTCAGTTTTGGAGGCTGTTGATTTTTCTTTTCGAATTATCTCATTACCTGAATATGACGACTTGCCTTTATCGAGGTTTGCAGACAGCGTATTTGATGTAGCCACGGAAAGAACTTTCTTTCCAACCACCACAGCTTTTAATTCAATGGAATCAGGCTCTCATTTCCAATGGATTAACAATCAGGAAATAATACAAGCAATTTATAATTATTATGCATTAGTCGACAAAATTTCAAGTCTAACAAATCAGAACAACCAATTCGTAAAAAATCATATGGAAGTCTTTACTTATAACAGAATGGAATTTGGTTCGCTTTTGCCAAACTCAAATCCGTATTCGAAGAAACGGAATCCATCACTAAATAACACCAATATATTAAGAGAGAGTTCTGTTTTCGAAAATGTACTAATAGGAAGAAGATTTCGAGCTGGTGGTGAAATTGAGTTATCAAAAGATGCAATCCTAAAAGCAAAACAACTTATTGAAATGATTGATGAAAATTTAAATAACGAAAGCACAACAATGGCTATAATTAATACGGGTTTCGGTACTTAACGACAAGTTTTGGGTATTTTTATAATGTCCGCCAAATCTTTTGATTTGGCTTTTAAAATGAAAAAAATAAAACAAAATAAAAAGGTTTGGCAAAGTGCTCAATCGGAAATAATCGCTTATTTATTCCTGTACTAACCATAGCCAGAACGTTCTATGTAAATAAAACTCTTCTTTAAAGTTTATGATATTAAGAAATGAATTAGAGCCAGATATCAAAAAAGCAGAGACTTTATATCCTGATGTTTTATCACTAATAATGGAATATGATGATAGTACTGCAGACATACTGAATAAAGCAGATAGACCCAAAATGATATCTATTATAGAAAAATTGAGTTTGCTCACCAATAAAAAAATAACTGATTACGATTTACACGAGTATTGGGGTTATACTAATATTGAGGATTTAGCTTTTTCATTAGCACTACCTGAGCCAAATAGAGTTGATAAAATTACAGTTGATGAAATTACAGAGGTAAAAAATAGGTTGGTATCTTTAAATGATAAAGATAATCTCTATTGGAAAAAGTTATCATCTTATCTATTTGATAAAGGAGTTTCTTTTCCTGAAGGACTATATGAATATTATTCAAATCTTTTAGATCGAAATGTACCCGCTGCTCCTGAGGATACAATTTACTTATAAAAACTTAAAACCTTGAAACAAACCATTGCACGAATAGCACTAGTAGTAGATGACTATGATAAAGCCATTGAATTTTATACCAAAAAATTAGACTTCATACTTATTGAAGATACTGATTTGGGTGAGGGTAAGCGATGGGTGATTGTGGCGCCACAAGGTTCAAAAGAATGTGCTTTGGTTTTGGCGAAATCTGACGGCGAAGAACAAGCTTCACGTGTTGGAAACCAAACCGGGGGTCGAGTTTTTCTATTTCTATACACCGATGATTTTTGGAGAGATTATTATAAAATGGTTGAAAGGGGTATAAAATTCATAAGAGAACCAGAAAAAATGCCTTACGGCATGGTTGCCGTTTTTAAAGATTTGTACGGAAATATGTGGGATCTATTAGAACCTAATAACACAAATACAAGTGAATAGTTTTGTAAATTAGAAAAGCTAAAAATAATATCCCCTGAGATGCAGATACCAGAAATACCCAATTTAATTCATTACGCAATTCCCTTTTTTGCAGCAACCGTAATCCTTGAGGTTATTTTAACGGTGAAAATTAAGCTTGAAGACTATGCGTATAAAGATGCAGGCACTTCTATACTTATGGGCTTGGGTAATGTAGCAATAGGTTTACTTACCAAAGGCATAGCACTAGCGTTGTTTTATTTACTATATAATTTTTATCACCTATTCGAGATACCTTTTGCGTGGTGGTCTTGGTTACTATTACTTTTTGCGGAAGATTTTTGCTACTATTGGTTTCATAGAATTAGTCATGAGAGCCGGTTTTTTTGGGCAAGCCATGTGGTGCATCATTCTTCAAAAAAATACAATTTAAGTACAGCATTACGTCAAACCTGGTCTGGTGGGTTTTATACATTTATTTTTTGGATTCCTTTAATTATTTTAGGCTTTCACCCAGTAATGGTGTTGGTTCAAATGTCTGTTAGTTTAATCTATCAGTATTGGATTCACACTGAAATGATAGGTAAAATGCCCAAATGGTTTGAACTGATTTTTAATACACCTAGTCATCATAGAGTGCACCATGCTACCAATCCTCAATACTTAGATAGAAACCATGCGGGTGTTTTTATCATTTGGGATAGGCTTTTTGGCACTTTCGAGCCAGAAATAGAAAAGCCTGTTTATGGTTTGGTGAAAAATATAGATACCTATAACCCGCTGAAAATTGCCTTTGCAGAGTGGTATATGATGTTGAAAGATTTCTTTACAGTTAAAACTTCTATGGCAAATAGAATTAAGTATCTCATAAAACCACCAGGTTGGCGACATGATGAGGGTAGTGTACTTTCGTCTGATTTAAGAAAAGAGTGGGAAGAGAATAACAAAGCAAATGTATCGTAAGGTTATATTTCACCTTTAAATAAATCTTTAATTTTATGTCAGTAAAGAATACAATTGCAATCTGTGGTGCGGGTATTGCTGGGGTAGCGACTGCTTACTATATATTAAAACAAAGAAAGGATTGTAAAGTTATTTTGATTGATAAAAATCAGCCATTATCATTTACTACTAGCAAGTCTGGCGAAAATTTTAGGGACTATTGGCCTGAAAAAAACATGCGTCAGTTTGTTGGTGATAGTATTGAATTAATGAAAGAATTAAAGGCAGAATTTGGTGATGATTCTTTCGAAATGAAAAATTCAGGCTATAATTTTATTAGTCATGATATAGATAATCCCATTTTTGGTATAGGTAATAAAGAGAATACGGCTGACTATTTAGAAGAAATTACAAGTGCGCAAGAAATTCAAAATAATTTTCCTTACCTAGATAAAAGTTTAGAGAAAGTAGTAAAAATTAAGAATGCAGGTAAAATTGATGTGTATGATTTAGGAAACTTGTTGCTTCGTGAGGCTAAGAAAATGGGTCTTGTACAAGTGGAAGGGGAAATTTTAAATATAGAAAAAAATGAATCAAAATTTAAAGTACTGCTAGATTCAAAGAAATCGATTGAGGCAGATAAGGTCGTTATTGCTACGGGACCTTTTTTAAATACAATTGCTAAAATGTTTGGGTTTCAATTTCCGATATCAAATACGTTGCAAAGAAAATTTATAATTCCAGACCCTTTTAATATCATTCCTAAGAACATGCCTTTCACTATTTATGCAGACCCGCAATATTTAGATTGGTCAACAGAAGAAAAAGAATTTTTCGCTTCGGATGAGAAATACAGCTGGTTATTGAATAAATTCCCGGGGGGATTACATATAAAGCCCGAAACAGAAGGTATTAAACTAGGTTGGGCATTTCAAACCGAAAAAAGTAGCCCTTCTTGGGAAACTCCAAGTTTCGAGTTTTTTCCTCAAGTAGTATTAAAAGGTGCTAGTCGGTTTATTCCCGAGCTATCTAGGTATGAAAATAATATTCCCACCCCTTTAATAGAATATGCGGGGTATTATACTAGGACCAATGAAAATTGGCCCTTAATTGGAAACACAGAAGTAGATGATGTATTTGTGGTGGGTGCGCTTGCCGGTTACGGTACCATGAGTGCATGTGCAGCAGGTAAACTTTGTGCTGGCTATATTTTAGGTGAGAAAGAACTACCGACATATGCAAAATATTTTCATCCCTCGAGATATGAAAATGAGGTAATACAAAAAGAGATGAGTGAATTAGATAGTGATGGGCAACTATAAAGTTTGTAAAAATATATCTTAGTGAAATGTTAGAAATACGACTGAATTGTGAGAATTGCGACAAGGGGTTACCAAATGATAGCTTAGAAGCTATGATTTGTACGTACGAATGCACATTCTGTGCAGACTGTGTTGAAAATGTACTTCAAAACGTTTGCCCAAATTGTGGTGGTGGATTTGAAAAAAGACCTATTAGACCTAAAAACGAGCTAATTAAAAACCCACCAAGAAAAGACAAGGTTTTAAAGCCGGTTACATTTAATACGTTTTTGGAAGCCAATAAAAATATAGCACCAAATAAAAGGTAAAACCGTTCCATCAGAATTCAATGGAGGTACTATTTTTTTTGGAGGAAGTAGGAATGTAACATTTCAATTACTCACTCGTCGATAAGACATAAAACCAACCAATCTATTAAAATGAGCAATAAGTTAGTAGCCTCTATTGGCATTCTAGGAGTTAGTTTATTTGCAGTTGCAGCTATTATTGGGCCATTACTTATAGAAGATTATAGTGTTATCAGTCAGTATATAAGTGAGTCGTTCGCTTCGAACACCGTATATGGCTGGTATCTGCAATACTTTGGATATGTGCCTAGCGGAATTTTGATTACTTCTTTTTGCATTTCAGCGCCTAAATTCCTTCCCACTTCAAAACTTATTAAAGCAGGACTTTTTGGTCTGGCTATTTTCTATGGATTAGGTACAATCACGGTAGGACTTTTTCCTTGTGATGCAGGGTGCCCAACTAACATTATGCATTCAAGTACGGCTCAATTAATTCATAATGCCGCAGCTTCAGTAACCTATATCTTTCTTCCTATTTGTATTATCGCCATCGGACTCGGGTTGAAGAAGTTTGAATCTCATCGTCAATTATCGCAAATTGCACTCGTAACAGGAGTTGTAAGCGCCATCTTCATTTTTGTATTGTTCTCTAATCCCGAATCAGGTTACCGAGGTTTGCTACAGCGAATTATTGAAACCTCATTTATTATTTTCATTATTTCAAGTGCGCTAAAAATTAAGAGTAGCAATAAAATGGAATTATAAGTCCAAGATTTTCAATCATCCGTAAACCATTAATTACTCTTTATAAATCACCCCATCTTTCATTACAAATGAAACATTTTTTACACTAGAAATATCTTTAACCGGATTTCCTTTAATCGCTATGATATCGGCTAAAAAGCCTTCTTTAAGTCTTCCTAATTGATTTAAATGAAACATGTTGGCATTATCAGATGTGGCTGATTTTAACACAGCTAAAGGCTTCATTCCGTAATCGACCATGAGTTCCATTTCACGATAGTTCTCACCATGTGGAAACACGCCAACATCACCACCAAAAACAATTTGTACGCCAGACGCTAGGGCCATTTTAAATGATTTGCGTTTCTGTTGAATGCGTTCGGGTTCTGGGTCGGTAGCTTTGTTCCATCCTTGGTATTGTGTAATAGCATCGCCAGCAGCAAGAGTAGGGCATAAGCCTATTCCTTTTTCTTTCATCAATTTAAAAATTTCTAGTGTACCACCATCACCATGTTCAATAGTTTCAACACCACCTTGTATAGCTCTTTTCATACCTTCTGGTGTACCTGCATGCGCTACTACATACTTTCCTGCACTTTTTGCGGTGGCGACCATAGCATCTATTTCTTCCTGAAGAAAAGTAGGTTGAGAATCCGCACCGGGGGTCCAACGGTAATCTGCATAAATTTTTATTAAATCAGCTCCGTTACCCATTTGTCTACGAACCGTTTCAATACATTTATCAACACCACTTGCGGCTTCGGCACCTAAAGGCACGGTTACACCATCATGAAATCCTTTTGGACCGTATGCGCCAGTTGCAACAATGGCAGGACCAGCGACTAAAAGCCTTGGACCGTCAATAATACCATTATCAATAGTTTTCTTTAAATAAACATCAGTGTAGCCGGCTCCTTCAGCACCTAAATCGCGCATGGTGGTTACACCAGCTAAGAGCGATTTTTTTGCATGTACAGTTCCTCTAACAGCACGCTCAACAGGAGATTCTTTCAGCACTTGGTCGTTCCAATCTGTTTCATTGTAAGGATGTAAAAGTACATGTGAATGTCCTTCAATAATGCCGGGCATTAAAGTGGCGCCAATCAAATCAATTTCAATAGTGTTACTTGGTGTTTTTAGTCCTTTACTATTACCGGCATACGTAATCTGATTGCCTTCTACCAGAACTACCCAATTTTCATGCAGTTCAGTACCGTCGAAAACTCGGTCTGGTTTTAAGAGTGTTTGTGCAAAACTTATACTTACAGAGAATAAACAGAAAAGTAAAATAGACTTCATAATGGTAGATGTATTAGTTTAAAATGGCAGATTTTAAAAGATTATCCAAATCTGTTTTAGTATGTATTTTTCCTTTGGTAAGCACCATGAAAATATCTTTTGTGTACTTAATATCTTCTAACGGATTGTTGTTAAGTAATACAATATCCGCTATTTTGCCTTCAGCAATAGTTCCGTAATTGGCATCTTTTTTTAAAAATTTAGCTCCATTGTAGGCAGATGTCCGTAGCGCCTCTAAAGGCGAAATTCCTGTAGCAACTAAGGCTTCTAATTCTTTATGTAATGAAATACCCGGATAGGTATAACTGTTGTATGCCCCACTGTCTGAACCAGCTAATAATGATACTTCGTTTTTATTTAATTGAAAAGCGAGTTGGCCAAAAAACTGGTCTAATGCTTTACGGTCAGCTACTTGTTTTACAGTTGCATTTTTAACGCGGTCAATTCTACCTTGATAGGTTTTTTGAATACCGAGTGACATATACTGTAGATAAGAATCTTTAGTATGGTCTACTTCATCTAAATAGCTCAATACACCACCAATATGCAACGTGGGTACTACAAAGACATTATTCTGCTTAAGTTTGGTAAACGTGTTTTTTGCTGTAGCATCGGAATAGGTTGATTGTAATAAGGGCATAGCATCCCAAAATCCGATTTCTTTGGTAATTAATTGTTGGGTAATTTCTTTTTCATTGGCAGAACAACCTTTCATGATATAGTATAAGTGCTCAACAGCATCTAAACCAGCATTAATGGTAGCGTCAAGTTCAACAGTAAACGGCATATGCCCTGAGGTAATAAGGTTTCTCATCTCAGCTTCTTGAATGGTTTTTAAGTAATTCTCACCCGTAATTTTGCTATCATAAATTTTTACGAAATCTGAAGGAATGGATTGTAAAGAATCTAAAGCTGTTCTAATGTCAGCATCATTTTCTACTTCAAGTGAGCCTGCCCATGTAGCACCAGGACCGTCAATTTTTGGTCCCGAGGTAAAAATAGTAGGTCCAATCAATTCATTGTTTGCAATTGCTTTTCGCCATTCCATGACCGAAGTCGTAAGATCTCCGCCGGCATCTCGCACCGTCGTAATACCATTTGCAATAAAGAGTTGTAGAAAGTTTTTGTTGGCAGCAACTAAAGAATCTCCACCTCTAAAATGTACATGATTATCCCAAAAACCAGGTAATGCATATTTACCCGAACCATCTATAGTTTGTGTTGCTTTTGAGTTTGATTTCTCAACTATATTTTCTAAACGGGCTATACGTCCGTCTTTTAAGTAAATATGCTTCAAATCAATTTGTCCTCTTTCTAAATCTATGAGGTTTATATTTTGAATGGCGACATCATAAGTAATATGAGTTTCTGAATTACAGGATAGAATGGTCGCAAAGCAAAATATGCTTAGGCTAAGTTGTTTGATTTTAACTAAAATGGACATGTCGTTATTAGTTCGTTTAGAAAGGTAAAAATAATTAGGTATTCAATAATTGTCTTATCAAGATAAAAACAAAAATCATCAGGCTATAACCAATAAAAAAAGGAATTATTAATGTTTTTAAATCGAGTACCAAAAATAGCCCAATGAGCAGCAATTGAAAGCCAAGGCCAAATGTAGATACTGCTGTCATTAACCAATTGGGTTGAGATTTTCCTTTTATGGCATTCTTATCTAGACCATAAATAATACGATCATATGGGCCATAGCAAAAAGAATAGACGCTGTATAGTATGTTGACGGTTTGCTGATTTTCACCATTTAGTGCTGTTGGAGTTTTATTTTCAAATACTCTACTTGTGGTATCGCCATTATATCTATTTCTTAAAATTACGTAGTAATAATTGTAGAGCGTGCCTTGTAATTCAAGTCCGACGAAAGCTAGTAATGCTAAGAAAATATCGCTTTTCGTGATATACCAAACAGAAAGTATGAAAAGCAGATTCAGTATGAAATCTGATATAGAGTCAAAATAACGCCCTATATGTGAAGGTGTATTCTTTAATCGAGCAAGTTCACCATCTGCAGCATCGAGAACCGATTTTAAAACAAGAAAAAATAAAGCTGCCCAATAAAAACCGTTTAAGATAAAAGCAATTGCCAAAAGTCCACAGACCGTAAAGGCCAGTGTAACGTGTATTGGTGTAAAAAGTGTTGTTTTTAAACGGTTAGCAATAATTATAGCAAAGGGCCTACCGTAATCAGATAAGTCCAGGAACTGGTGTTCCTTAGGTAATTTAGACATTTTAAAAGATATCTTCGGGAAAACCAATAACGGAAACACGTTGGCTTGGTACACCACAAAAGCGAATGTAAAAATAAGGTTTATAAAACAATTAGGTAGAAAGGCGTAGAGCGAGGTTTAAGTAATTTATTTTTTGATAGCTTGCCAACCACCACCATCTCTATATTTTTGATTGTTAAGGCAGTATTCAATAATTTCGGTTATTCTTTTGTTTCTAGTCGCTTCTCTTTTTGCCTGATTTAGAAAATATAGATAACTCTTTCTTTGGCTATGCGTAAAATTTGAAAAATTTTTAAAAGCCTTTGGATGTTTATTGAATTCCAACTTTAAATCTGGCGGAACAATACCGTTTTCTACATCATCCAAAGAAGTCCATGAACCATTTTCCTTGGCGATTTTAATTGATGCTAATCCGGTAGCATGCATAAGTCCTTCGGTCTTCAATTCTTTTATATGATCTTTATTAACTCTACTCCAAACACTTTTGGGTTTTCGCGGACAAAAATATTGGCGTCTCTTGCCATCTCCTAAACTTTTA
>CAXBIJ010000011.1:0-23122 GCA_963975675.1 uncultured Maribacter sp.
AGCCATCATCATCCATACGTTATTTGCTGTAAATAATCCTGCGTCCATTTCTTTTCGTTTTAGTTAGTTTTTAAATTTTTAGTTGATACCTGCCAAACCATTCTCTTTGGTTCTAATTCGGTAAGCTTCCAATACGTCGGATACAAATATTTTTCCATCACCTACATTACCTGAGTATGCAGCTTCAAGAATTATATTCACTGTTCTTTCTAGAAAGTCATCGGATACTACTATAGATAAGTGTCTACGCTGTATGTCTGTTGTGCTGTATGAAATACCACGATATACGTGACCTTGTTTTTCATTGCCAACTCCTGTTACATCCCAATAACTAAAGAAGTTAACCTCTATTTTATGTAATGCCTCTTTGACATCGTCAAACTTTGATTTTCTGATAATTGCCTCAATTTTTTTCATTTGATTAAGTTTTTGATAAAGCCAAATATATGTTAAATGAATTTACCCCCTAATTTTTTTAGGGGGTGAATGAATATTTTTATCATGTTCATAATTTATACCCTATTAATTTTAGGGTATTGATATTTATAACTGATAATTTTGCAGATAAGTGGAATGATGAATGGAGGATAATCATGAATTTTGACTGAATCGTCAGAGAATTCATTAATTATCTACCGATTGTTTAATAAAACGGGGTATAATTAAAAAAAATAAAAAGTTGATGCTAATTGTGGGTTTTATAATATTTTGCAAAGCCAAAGGCCAAATGAGATAGCTAAAATGCCTAGTGCAACACTTAGGCCCAAGTAAAGTGAGGTGTAAAGAATAGAAGATTCCTTTAAGAGGAGATTACTTTCTAACGCAAATGTTGAGAATGTTGTAAAGCCCCCGCAGAAACCGGTGGATAATAAAAGGGTTTGATTTTGAGTAATGTAATTGTGCTTTAAGGAAAGACCAATAAGTATACCTATTAAAAGACAACCTATAATATTTACTAAAAAAGTACCTAAATAGAAATTTGAATAGTACGAATTGAGGTTTTTTGAAATCCAGTATCTTAAGATACTACCTAAACCTCCTCCTAAAAAAACCAGTAAAAATTGTTTCATACCTTATAAAGGTAAAAACTAAACTGCTTTCTTGTAGCTAGATGTAAGTAAATCTAAAGGATAGATTACAGAAGTATGTTGATTGGATAATTCTTGAGAAGATTGTTTCGATTTTTGTGAAACACTTAAGAAGCTAACTATCACCATCGCTATATTAATACCTACTAAAACTAAAAATACTGTAAGAAATGTCATCATAATTAATTGCCATGTATAGATGAATAACGCAAAATTACGTTATTTGGTATATTATACGAGCAAAAAGACCATTTTGTTGTAAAGATGTTAATTTTTGTGGTGTAGGTAAAATATTAACTAATCCTTTACTAAAAACTTTATGCAAAGTAGTGATACTAAGAATAATACAAAGAATACGCCAATCCACTTAACTCCCTTGAAGTTTTTTTGGTGTAGTTTAAAGTCTTTTTTGTAGGAAATGATAATAACGATAGCAAAAACCACCGCGAATCCTATTGCAAAATTGATTTGTCCTGTGCTGAACATATTTCCTATTTTTACGCAAAGCTAACGGAAAACGATAAAATAAGATGAAAAATAAAATCAAAGCGGTCAAAGAATTTCATATTTCTTTTGGTCTAGGTGTTTCAGAAAATATGATTGCCAACTTAGGGGAAGCAAAAAATAATTTGCGTTTTAACCTTATGGATGAAGAAAACAAAGAATACTTAGAGGCTGCACAAAATAATGATCTTGTAGAAGTGGCAGACGCTCTTGGCGATATGTTGTATATTTTATGTGGTACTATTTTAGAACACGGTATGCAATATAAAATTGAGGAGGTTTTTAATGAAATTCAGCGAAGTAATATGAGTAAATTAGGAGAGGATGGTAAACCTATATATAGAGAAGACGGTAAAGTGCTTAAAGGTCCAAATTATTTTAAACCAAATATTGAGATAATTCTTGATAAATAAAAAGGGGCCAATCGGCCCCTTTTTCTATTTTTCAACTTTAAATCGCCAGCCAAATTTGTCTTCCGATTTATTATATTGAATATCTGTAATAATCTTTTTTAAAGATTGCGCATAACTGTCTTTTAATTCTGGTAATTCATAGTCTGTACCTCTGTAACCAAAACCAGAAATTGGTGAAATTACCGCAGCTGTTCCCGCTCCAAACATTTCCTTTAAAGAGCCGTCTTTGGCTGCTTCAACCACTTCTTTGACTGTTATTTTTCGAACTTCAGTTTTTATTCCTTGGTCTTTTGCAATGTCTAGTATACTTTTTCTTGTAATACCATCAAGTATACGGTCGCTTGTAGGGCCTGTTAATAAGGTGTCATTTATTCTCACGAATATGTTCATGGCACCAGCCTCTTCTATAAATTCGTGATTGGTGTCATCTGTCCAAATAACTTGGTTATATCCTTTTTCAACAGCCAATTGGGTAGGGTAAAATTGACCTGCATAATTGCCTCCTGTTTTAGCATAACCAACACCACCGTTTGCTGATCTAGAATACTTTTCTTCGATAAGTACTTTTACCTTACCTGAAAAATACGCTCCAGATGGTGCACAAGCTATTATGAATTTATATTCATTGGCTGGTGATGCATGAAATCCGTTGCCAGAAGCGAACATAAAAGGCCTTATGTATAATGAACTGCCATCCTTAGTTGGTATAAAATCTTTATCAAGATTAAGAAGTGTGGTAAGTCCATCCATAAAATATTCTTGTGGAAGTTGTGGTATGCACATTCTATCCGCAGATATATTAAAACGCTTAAAATTTTCTAAAGGTCTAAATAAAAATACATCATCATTTTTATCTTTATAAGCTTTCATTCCTTCAAATATTGATTGCCCATAATGAAAAATCTTAGAAGATGGATCTAGTACTATTGGTTGGTAGGGTACAATTTTAGGCATTTCCCATGCTCCATTCTTGTACGTACAGACAAGCATGTGGTCTGTGAATACTGAGCCAAAAGCTAGATTATCAAAATCTACTTGGTCAATTTTTGAAGTTTTTACTTTTTCTACTGTGATATCTTTAGTTTCAATACTCATGAAATACGTAACTTTAGTTGATTAAAATTAAACAAATATCCCTACTAGCACTTCTTTTTTAGATTAAAATTGACCAGTTTTGTAGGTAATTCATCATTTTTAAGATTTATGAAAGAATTTAACATTTTACTTGTGTTTTTATTTGGATTTTTTTCATGCATTGCTCAGAAAGATTCTAAAACATTGTCTTCGAAGGATGCAAATTCTGGTGTCTATTATGGAGAAGAGTTTGCTGTCGATGCTGTTGATCAAGAAAATGAAGTTTGGCAGAAATATATCTCTATGGCTATTGCTGATTCGTTGCATGTGCAATTTAAGACTAAGGTTAAAGAAGTTTGTAAAGCAAAAGGATGTTGGATGGTCGTTGAATTGCCTGAAGGCGAACAAGCAATGGTGCGTTTTAAAAACTACGGTTTTTTTATGCCTTCTGATATTCCTGAAAAAGAGGTTGTATTAAATGGCTTAGCATTTGTGGAAGAAATGAGTATTGAAGACCAAAAACATTATGCAAAAGATGCAGGTAAGTCTGCCGATGAGATTGCTAAAATATTAACTCCTAAAAGAACATTTAGTTTTGAAGCTTCAGGAGTGTTAGTCCCAAATTAATTTGAAAAGAGAAATAATTACAACAGGTGACGGTTCTAAGACCATTCAAATATTGGATTGGCAAGAGCAATACCATTCTAAACATGGGGCTATTCAAGAGGCTTATCATGTATTTATTCATTCAGGATTAGATTTGTTCAAGAATCAAGATGTACATATTCTTGAAATCGGTTTTGGTACCGGACTAAACTGTTTCATTACCTTGTTGGAGTCTGAGAAGCGAAATTTGAAAATCAATTATACAGGTGTAGAGGCCTTTCCTGTTTCTGTTGAAGAACTTAATCAGCTGAATTATCTTGAAGAATTAAATTCGGTCTCACTAAAAAAGGACTTCGATTTAATGCATTCTTCCCACTGGGAAAAAGATATTGAAATCAGTTCTAAATTCATACTTAGAAAAGAGAAGAAAGATTTTAAAGATATTAATACCCTAGAAGCGGTTGATCTTATTTACTTCGATGCATTTGGTGCTCGCGTTCAACCAGAATTGTGGACCGTTGAGATATTTGAAATTATGTATAAGGCCATGAAGCCTGATGGTTATTTGGTTACCTATTCCGCAAAAGGTAGTGTAAGGCGTGCCATGCAAGAAGTTGGGTTTCTGGTTGAGCGTTTGCCGGGCCCACCGGGTAAACGAGAAATGTTAAGAGCAAGAAAAAAATAGAATAGGATTTATTTTAATTTTAAGAAACTTCAAAGTCTTAAAAATCAATACGTTTGGTAACAATGTTAAATTGAAATTAAATAGTATATCAAGAATCACCAAAAGCAATACCTTTAAACTATGAAAGTATTGATAACAGGTGCAACAGGGTTAGTGGGTAGCGAGTTGGTATCTCAATGCCATGAAAAAGGTTATGATGTTAACTACTTAACAACCAGTAAAAAAAAGATTGTTTCAGAACTTAATTATCAAGGTTATTTCTGGAACCCTACTACTGCAGAAATTGACAAAAATTGTCTTGATGGCGTTTCTGTCATTATAAACTTGGCAGGTTCGAGTATTTCTAATCGATGGACGAAGGAGTATAGGCAAGAAATAATTGAAAGTAGGGTGAATTCATTAGAATTGCTTAAAAGCACACTTCATAAAACTGAAAATCATTCCGTTAATTCAATCGTTTCGGCATCTGCAATTGGTATTTATCCAAATTCCTTAAGTGACTATTATACAGAAGAAGAGAAGAAAGTAGATAATAGTTTCTTAGGTGAAGTTGTAGATGTTTGGGAAAATAAAATTGATGAGTTCGAATCTTTAGGTTTAAAGGTTGCAAAGGTGCGAATTGGTTTGGTTTTGTCCAATGATGGTGGTGCTTTACCAGAAATTGCAAAACCTGTTAACTACTATGCTGGTGCAGCCTTTGGTTCAGGTGAACAATGGCAGTCTTGGATTCATATTTCAGATTTGGCAGGCATCTTTCTGCACATCGCTTCTTATAAGTTGGAAGGTGTTTACAACGGTGTAGCACCCAATCCTGTAACTAATATAAAATTGGTAAAAGAAATTGCAAAGGTTTTGAATAAACCTTTGTTCTTGCCAAATATTCCGAAAATTGTAATGCACACTATTCTTGGTGATATGGCGTATATTTTATTTGCAAGCCAACGAGTCAGTAGCAAGAAGATAGAAGAAGAAGGTTTTATTTTTCATTATGCTAATATTTGTCAAGCTCTAGGTGCTATTTATGAGAGTGATAATAAGTGTGTAGATTCAAAAACTAAAATAACAAAGGAGTACGTTTCTTAGATAGATAATTTTTAAAAGTTTAAATATAAATCCGCTATTTGGCGGATTTTTTTTTAAACTTTTGTGACATTTTGACATTTTTAAAGAATTGGCAGTACTTTTGCCTGCTTTTAAGCAGCGATTAAATTACAATAAGATATGAGTGATAAAGAAAACACATTCGATGAAGAATTTTTGGAAGACGAGCTTTTAGAGGGCGAAACTCAAGAACAAAAGCAAGATGTTGAAATTGAAGGTGAAGAGCTATCTGAAGAAGAAACGCTAAGAGATGAATTAGCGAAAGAAAAAGATAAATTTTTAAGATTATTTGCAGAATTTGAGAACTACAAAAGGCGTACTTCTAAAGAACGTATGGAGTTGTTTAAGACTGCCGGCCAAGAGGTTATTGTATCATTGTTGCCTGTTTTAGATGATTTTGATAGAGCGATGAAAGAATTGGCGAAGACTGATGATAAGGAAGTTTTTAAGGGTATTGAATTAATAAATGTAAAGTTGAATGAGACTTTGAAATCAAAAGGGCTAGAGATTCTTGAAGTTAGAGCTGGTGATGTTTTTGACGCAGAAATTCATGAAGCAATTACACAAATACCTGCTCCTAATAAAAAGATGAAAGGTAAGGTTATCGATGTCATCGAAAAGGGATTTAAGTTAGGTGACCGCATTATTAGGCATCCAAAAGTTGTTGTAGGAAATTAAAAAGTTGGAATGAAGGAAGATTATTATGAGGTTTTAGGCATCAGTAAAAATGCAACTGCTGCAGAAATAAAGAAAGCATACCGAAAAAAGGCATTAAAATACCATCCTGATAAAAATCCGGGTGATAGTTCTGCTGAGGAGTTGTTCAAAAAATCTGCGGAAGCATATGAAATATTAAGTGACACTGATAAGAAGGCTCGTTATGATCAATTTGGTCATGCTGCATTCGAAGGTGGCTCAGGCGGCTTTGGTGGTGGTGGCATGAACATGGATGATATCTTTAGCCAATTTGGCGATATTTTTGGAGGCGGTGGCTTTGGCGGCTTTGGTGGCTTTGGCGGTGGCGGCGGTCAAAGAAGAGTCAAAGGTAGTAACCTAAGAATTAGGGTTACATTGACCCTTGAAGAAATAGCTAATGGCGTTGAGAAGAAAGTTAAAGTAAGAAGAAAAGTACAGGCTGAAGGTGTTACTTATAAAACTTGTAGCACTTGTGGTGGTAGAGGTCAGGTGACAAAAATTCAGAATACCATTTTAGGTAGAATGCAGACGGCTGCTGTTTGTAGTTCTTGTGGTGGTAGTGGACAGATCTTAGATGGTAAGCCTGGTGATGCAGATGCACAAGGACTTAAAGTTGTCGAAGAAACTGTGTCTATAAATATACCTGCAGGTGTTGAAGAAGGTATGCAATTAAAAGTGCCGAATAAAGGTAACGATGCCCCAGGAAATGGTATTCCAGGCGACTTGTTAGTTGCCATTGAAACACAAGAGCATAGCACTTTAAAAAGAGAAGGTGATAATTTACACTATGATCTTTATGTAAGTATTTCTGAAGCGGTATTGGGTACCTCTAAAGAAATTGATTCAGTAGGTGGTAAGGTGCGTATAAAATTAGAACCTGGTATTCAATCAGGTAAAATATTAAGACTACGTGGAAAAGGAATTTCAAGTTTAAATGGTTACGGTGCTGGTGACATATTGGTGCATGTAAATGTTTGGACACCAAAAGAGTTGAATAAAGAGCAAAGAGATTTTTTCGAAAAAATGCAGGGTAATGACAATTTTGAGCCTAAACCTGAGAAATCAGACAAGTCATTTTTTGAAAAAGTAAAAGATATGTTCTCTTAAGTTCAAAATCTTTCGTTTTTAAATAAAAAACGTATATTTGAAATAATATTGGGCAACCAATATTAATTTTCTTTTTCATAGCAATTTTTTTCCCATCCTTAATTTATTAAGGGTGGGTTTTGCTTTTTAGGACAAAACCTTGCGTTAAGTTAATTGCTTAAATAGCTAATATTATAAAGGAATCATAAAGAATGTAGCTAGTCAAAACAATTCAATATCTTTGAATAAATTGCATACATGAATCATATTTTGGTAGCTAATGAGGTCACCAAACAATTTGGAAACCATACAGCTTTAAAGAACGTTTCCCTCGAAATCCCAAAAAACAGTATATATGGCTTACTAGGACCTAATGGTGCTGGTAAAACAACATTAATTCGTATTATAAATCAAATTACTTTTCCAGATAAAGGCGCTATCTATTTTGATGGCAAGCTTCTAAAGCCTGAAGATATTTCTCAAATTGGTTATTTGCCAGAAGAACGTGGCCTTTATAAAAGTATGAAGGTTGGCGAACAAGCTTTATACCTTGCGCAGTTGAAAGGACTTTCTAAGGCTGAGGCTAAAAAAAGACTAAAATATTGGTTTGAAAAACTAGAAATAGGAGATTGGTGGAATAAGAAAATACAAGAACTATCTAAAGGTATGGCGCAAAAAATACAGTTTGTGGTCACCGTTCTGCATGAGCCTAAACTTTTAATATTTGATGAGCCATTTAGTGGTTTTGATCCAATTAACGCAAATCTGATAAAAGAACAAATATTGAGTTTAAAGGATAATGGTACATCCATAATATTTTCTACGCATAGAATGGAATCGGTAGAAGAACTTTGTGAGTATATCGCTTTAATACATAAATCTGAAAAAATTCTTGATGGTAAATTATCGGATATAAAAAAAGCCTACAAAAATAATATCTTTAAAGTAGGTTTAGAGACAGTGAATCAAGATGTATTAATAAGTGAGGTAAAAGATAAATTTCAACTTTTGTCACATGACTATAATACTAAAGAAAAACAGTTGAATTTAACTTTGCAACTTCCTTCAAAAGAATCTAGAGAGATATTAGCTTTTTTAAGCACAAGAGCCAACGTAAATGGCTTTGTTGAAACCATACCATCTGCAAATGATATTTTTATTAAGACCATTCAAAATAAGAATATAGCACATGAATAAGTTACCGCTAATCATAAAGAGAGAATATTTGGCAAAGGTGCGAAACAAATCGTTTGTTATCATGACTTTTTTGAGTCCAATTCTAATGGTAGGCATGATTCTTTTAATTGCTTATTTAACGCAGCTTAATGATAATGAAGAAAGGGTTATTGCCGTATTAAACGACAGCGGTTATTTTTCTAATGAGTTTATTGCTTCAGAAGCAACATCATATGTTAATTTTCAAGATTTGACATTGGCAGAAGCTAAAGATTCTACATTGAGCTTGGGTTATTATGGGCTTGTTTATTTGCCAAGTGAACCCAATTTGGAACAAGTTGCACAACGCACATTTTTCTATAGTAAAGAAGCGCCTAGTTCAATGGTACTTGACAAACTTGAAAATACAATAACTAGTAGATTACGACAAGAAAGACTACGCGAACTTGGATTATCGGCTAAGGAATATGCCGAAATGGATCGTAGTTATAATATGAATATTGAAACTTTCGACGGACTTCAAAATATAAAAGGAATTAATGAGATAAAGGCTATTATAGGTGGAGCTTTTGGTTACCTCATTATGATGTTCATTATTATTTATGGTGGTTTTGTAATGCGAAGTGTAATCGAAGAAAAAACAAGTCGAATAATAGAGGTTATTATATCTTCTGTAAAACCTTTTCATTTAATGATGGGTAAGATTATCGGTACCTCATTGGCAGGTATAACGCAATTTGCAATTTGGATAGTATCTGGGGTAATATTATTATTTATTGGTTTGGCTATTTTTGATATTGACCCGGCTAGTTTAACAAAAGGAGGTATGGCACCGGGAATAGCAGGTAATGCAAGTGTAGATGTAGATGCTGTAACACAGAATATTCAATTATATGCCCAAGAAATTTTTGAAATACCCATTTTTGCAATGTTGATTTTTTTCATCATTTATTTTGTTTTGGGGTATTTGATATATAGTTCAATTTATGCTGCAATTGGAGCTGCTGTGGATAATGAAACTGATACTCAGCAGTTTATTTTTCCGGTAATTTTGCCATTAATGTTAGCCATTTACGTTGGTTTCTTTTCTGTATTCAGTAATCCTAATGGTCCTATTGCTGTTGCCTTTTCATTATTTCCTTTAACATCGCCCATAGTTATGTTAATGCGTTTGCCATGGGGAATTGGTGAAGGTGGTGTACCTGTTTGGCAATTGATAAGTTCTATTTTAATATTAATAGTTACTTTTATTGGTATTGTTTGGGTGGCAGCTAAAATTTATCGTGTAGGTATTCTTATGTACGGTAAAAAACCTAGTTATAAAGAATTGTACAAGTGGCTTAAATATTCATCATGATCCAAGAAAGTACAGAAAAGATAAAGGAAATAATTGAGGACGATGTCTGGGGAACTCTAAAGAAATTTTTAGATCTGGGCTATCAGTTTGGTGAAGGTGAAAATTCAATTCACATTACGGTAGGTTTACTCCTGCTAATAACATTGGCTTTTTTACTTACGAGCACAATTTTACAGGGTATAAGAAGGTTTTTTACCAGAAAAATGGAAGTGGATGATAAACTGAAGTTTATTAGTATTTTCAAGTTTATTAAGTACCTAGTTTACGTTTTGGTAATTCTATTTACTATGAGTGCTGCAGGTATTGATATTACCATTCTCATAACAGCATCTGCGGCTTTGTTTGTTGGTTTAGGTCTTGCATTACAAGAGATTTTTCAAGATATAATAGGAGGTATTTTTATTATAGTGGATAAGTCTTTACGAGTTGGAGATATTGTAGAAATTGATAGTAAGGTTGGTAAGGTTTTCGAAATCAAATTACGTACAACGCGTGCTATTACCAGAGACGATAAAGTTATAATTATTCCAAATCATAAGTTTATTAGTGATATCGTTTATAATTATACTCAAAACCATAAAACTACGAGAGAATCTATAAAATTGGGAGTTGCATATGGCAGCGACGTACAGCTCGTGACTAAAATATTATTAGATATAATTAAGACACAAAAAAATGTATTAAAAAGCCCAAAGCCATTTGTGCTTTTTGAAGATTTTGGAGACTCAGCATTATTATTTTCTTTAAATTTTTATATCACCGACAGTTTTTCAGATCCAAGAATAAAAAGTGAATTAAGATACAAAATCGATGCAGAGTTTAGAAATAATAAAGTTACCATACCTTTCCCTCAAAGAGATGTACACTTATTTCAACAGGCACCTTTTCAACATAGCAATGTTACAAATGCAGCGAATAATGAAAAAGGTTAGTGGGTTCTTTTTATGGGTATTATTACTCATTGTAACCATCAATCCAATTATAGCGCAAACTCCAGATGTATTTAGAATAGAGTATATGCTGATGCCAAAAAATACTGGTGATATTGAGACTTCTCGTATTAAATTAGTGTTGAATGTTCCAATTGCGTTACGGGAGAAAAATGATTACATAATTCTAGGAGCGGAATATAATCGGTATAATTTTGAGGTGCCTGATGACCTATTTCCCAATTCTAATGATTTGAGTAAGTTTCATGTGGTAGATGTCAATATGGCTTACATGTATAAATTAAGTGAAAAATGGCGCTTAATAGGGGTAGTTACACCACGTTGGTCTTCAAATTTTGTAGAAGAATTACAACAAGATGATTTTAATATGAATTATACGGTAGGTGCCTATAAGAATATTAAAGATGTTGAAAAGCCGTTTATTTTAGTTTTGGGAATTTCATATAATGGCACTTCACCTATTGAAGTTCCTCTTCCATTTTTATTTTATGAAAAGCGATTTCATCCTAATTGGTCTTACGTTTTAGGGGTACCAAAATCTGGAATGAAATACTTTACCAAAAAGGGACATTTTTTTCAAACAGAATTATTTTTAGATGGGTATTATGTGAATATTCAGAATAATATATTACTTCCTGGTAATAATTTATCTACAGATGTGTCTTCTACGGCATTATTATTGACTTTAGGTTATCAATATAAAATAACTAAAGATATGTCCGTTTACCTAATAGGTGGTCACTCCTTATTTCAAAATGGGGTTTTAAGGGATGAAAAGCGAAATGATATTTTCACCTTGAATGATGAAGCTGGACTTTATTTTAGAACAGGATTTAGAATAGGAATTTAAAAAGTTATTATGTCAAAAATATTGGTAATTGAAGATGAAGCTGCAATTAGAAGAGTATTGGTTAAAATCTTATCTGAAGAGAATGACGCATATTCTGTTGAAGAAGCCGAAGATGGATTAAAGGGAATCGAAACAATTAAGAACAATGATTATGATTTGGTTCTCTGTGACATAAAAATGCCGAAAATGGATGGTGTAGAAGTTCTGGAAGCCGCACGGAAAATAAAACCAGAAATACCTTTTATTATGATATCTGGTCATGGTGATTTAGATACAGCCGTAAATACTATGCGCTTAGGCGCCTTCGATTACATCTCAAAACCACCAGATTTAAATCGATTATTAACAACGGTAAGAAATGCTTTAGATAGAAAAGTGTTGGTTGTAGAGAATAAGAATCTAAAAAAGAAGGTTAGTAAGAACTATGAGATGATAGGGAAAAGCTACGAAATAAGTACCATTAAAGGTATGATAGAAAAAGTTGCGCCAACAGATGCTCGTGTTTTGATTACGGGTTCTAATGGTACTGGTAAAGAATTAGTTGCTCATTGGCTTCATGAGAAAAGTGCGAGAAGCGGAGAACCATTTATTGAAGTTAATTGTGCCGCAATACCGTCTGAATTAATTGAAAGTGAATTATTCGGGCATGTAAAAGGGGCTTTTACATCTGCTGTTAAAGATAGAGCGGGTAAGTTTGAGGCTGCCAATAAGGGTACCATATTTTTAGATGAAATTGGAGATATGAGCCTTTCTGCTCAAGCAAAAGTTTTACGCGCTCTACAAGAAAGTAAAATATCAAGAGTAGGTACGGATAAAGATATAAAAGTAGATGTACGTGTTATTGCAGCAACTAACAAAGATTTAAAGAAGGAAATTGAAGAAGGTAACTTTAGAGAGGATCTATATCATCGATTAGCTGTGATACTTATTCAGGTACCTAGTTTAAATGATAGAAGAGATGATATTCCATTGTTGATTGAACATTTTTCTAAGAAAATTACCGAAGAACAAGGAATGGCTGCAAAGACATTTTCAGATACGGCGATTAAGCTTTTAAAAGCGTATGATTGGACTGGAAATATAAGAGAGCTTAGAAACGTAGTTGAGCGCTTAATAATACTTGGTGGTCAAAATGTTTCTGAAGACGATGTGAAATTATTTGCTAGTAAATAATTAAATAACTGATTTCTATTATTCGGTTGGGCATTCACCTATTTTATTCAATGCATTTTGAGTAATCTCTTTGGTACGTAAATTATAATATTTACTGCCTTCAGATATATTTGATTTCAGCAATTTATTTTCACATTCATCAAATATTCGCTGTGCAAAAGCTTTTGCTTCTTTACAATTAACTGTGGCAACAACTTTTTCAAGTGAAACCTTATACTTTGCTAACGAAAGGTCTATTTTTTCATTTAAACTTAAGCTTTTTCTGTCTTTGGTATTAATAACAGTTTTTGAAGCAGTATTGGTGTTCATTGATAGTACGTCATTACCGTATGTGCTATTATGGCTCTCGTGAGAATCAAGAACAAATATAGTGTTGTTAATGAGCTCGATAGATTTATCTAAATAGGTTCTAGTTCCTTCTAAAGTTGTGGATTTAGTGGCAAGAACAAGTGCATCTAAATTTTCAATCATACTTGATTTTGCGTAAGTACAACCACAAACTTCTAATTGGGTTTTAGATTTTTCTAAGGCATTGACAGCTTTATATGCGTAGAACCTAGCTTGGTTTATGTCATCTGTAAGTAGTGCAGCATTTATTTGAGATTTTGCAAATCCCATATTAGAATTCGCGTATTCACATTCTAAATTCGTTCGAAAAGATGATAGTAATAATATAGCTAAAGTGCAGAAAATGTAGGTCGCTTTCTTCATTTGTAGGTTATTTAAAAAGTAAAATTTGGGATTTTACAATGATAAATTTAAGGTCTTTGTTCAGCGAAAAACATTATTTTCGACACAATACCTTTGATTTACGATAAACGGAAATTTATAGTATAAGTACCTCATTCTATTAAAAACAGAATTAAAATTTTATATTTCAGTATGAATAAGATAGATATACAGCAATACAGGGCTAATAATGACTTTAAGATATCTGAAACGAAAACTTATGAAGATTTCGGTAAATCAGAAAAAATTTTAAAAAAAGAGTTATCGGTAATTAGAAGAGAACTTGGGGAATTTCAAGATACCATTTATGCACATGATAAATATAGTATTTTGGTTTGTTTACAAGGCATGGACACTGCAGGGAAGGACAGTTTAATACGTGAGATATTTAAAGACTTTAATGTCAGTGGGGTAGAGGTACATAGTTTTAAAGTTCCTACTGAACTAGAATTAAGCCATAATTATTTATGGCGTCATTACTTGGTTTTACCTGCGAAAGGAAAATTCGGCGTTTTTAATCGAACCCATTATGAAAACGTACTAGTGACAAGGGTACATCCAGAATATATTTTAAATGAACATATTCCAGGTATTCATGCTGTTGAAGACATTGACCAAAAATTTTGGGATAAAAGATTTGAACAAATCAATGATTTTGAGCGTCACCTTGCAGAAAATGGAACCTTAATCTTTAAATTTTTCTTAAACCTTTCTAAAGAAGAGCAACGTCAACGTTTGTTAAGACGATTAGCCGTAAAGGATAAGCATTGGAAATTTTCTCCGGGCGATTTAAAGGAACGTGAATTATGGCAGAACTATCAGCAATGTTATGAAGAGGCAATTTCAAAAACATCAAATGATCATGCACCTTGGTTCGTAGTACCCGCAGATAATAAAAAAGCAACTCGAATAATTGTTGCTTCCATATTACTTCAATCGTTAAAAAAATACAAAGATATTAAAGAGCCTATGTTAAGCGATAAAATATTAGCTAATTTAGGCACCTATGAAGAACAGTTACAACGTGAAAAGTAAGCTAGCACTATTGATCGTTATTTTATTTACCTATTATGGGTTTTCTCAAAATAATGATCAAGAACAAATTAAAAAGATATACGATGCCGCCTTAACGCAAGGTAAAGGGTATGATTGGTTAAATTATTTATCTAATCAAATTGGCGGTCGGCTTTCAGGTTCGATACAAGCTCAACAGGCAGTAAATTATACGAAATCTCAATTAGATTCTTTAGGTCTCGATAAAGTTTGGTTGCAGCCTGTAATGGTTCCAAAATGGGTAAGAGGCACACCTGAGTTTGCTTATTTTGAAACAACACCTGGTATAACTACCAATGTGGCAATTTGTGCCTTAGGTGGTTCAGTGCCAACTCCACCTACAGGTATTAAGGCAAACATTATAGAAGTAGATGGAATTGAGGAATTAGCTACTTTGGGAAAGGATAATATTCAAGGTAAAATTGTTTTCTTTAATAAGCCAATGGATCCTACTCAGATTAATACATTCAGTGCATATTCTAATTGTGTTGACCAGCGTTACTCAGGGGCGTTAGAAGCTTCTAAATTTGGAGCATTAGGTGTGATTGTAAGATCTATGAATCTTCGGTTAGATAACTTTCCACATACGGGCTCAATGGGGTACGGCGATCAATCTATTAATGAAAGAATACCTGCCGCTGCTATAAGTACAAATGCTGCAGATTTGCTAAGTACATCGCTAAGGTTAAACCCTGAAATCAATTTTTACTTTAAGCAGAATTGTAAGCAATTTGAAGATGTTGAATCGTATAATGTAATCGGAGAGATTAAAGGTAGTTCTAAGCCAGAAGAAATTATAGTGGTTGGCGGACATTTAGATTCTTGGGATTTAGGCGATGGCTCTCATGATGACGGTGCGGGTTGTGTACAAAGCATGGAAGTTCTAAATCTATTTAAAAAGACTGGGTATACCCCTAAGAGGACTATAAGAGTTGTCTTATTTATGAATGAGGAAAATGGTTTAAGAGGTGGAACCAAATATGCTGAGGTGGCTGAGGCTAGTAAGGAAAAGCACATTTTCGCATTAGAAAGTGATTCAGGTGGCTTTACCCCAAGAGGTTTTACTTTCGACAGCTCTGATAAAAACTTTGATAAAATTAAAAGTTGGAAACCGTTATTTGAGCCTTACTTAGTTCATTACTTTGAAAAAGGTGGAAGCGGAGCAGATATAGGTCCGTTGAAAAAAGATGGTTTGGTATTAGCAGGTTTACGACCAGACTCACAAAGGTATTTCGATTATCATCATGCTGAAAATGATACTTTCGAACATGTTAACAAACGTGAACTTGAATTAGGGTCTGCGGCTATGGCAAGTTTAATTTATTTGGTAGATAGCTATGGCTTTTAGTACAAGACCATAATTTTTATTTTAGGATTTGAATAAATTTATATTTATCCGATATACTATTGCTCATTTTTTCAATCTCCTTAGTTTCTATGGAGTGTTATTTATATCGAAAATCTGAAAAGAAGTTTACAAGTTTACTTAAATGCATTTTGAAGTAATTATAAGCATATTGAGATTGGTAAAACACTCAAATCGTTAAATTTCTTTACCTTTGCCAGATATTTAAAAATAGTAAAATGGAAGAAGGAATTTACGCCAAGTTTAATACCAACAAAGGCGAAATATTAGTAAAATTAACCCATGAAAAAACTCCAGGTACGGTAGGTAATTTCGTGGCTCTTGCCGAAGGAAACAAAGAGAATAGTGCGAAAAGTAAAGGAGAGCCATTTTATAATGGGTTGAAATTTCATAGAGTAATTCCAGATTTTATGATTCAAGGGGGTTGTCCATTAGGAAGAGGAACTGGAGATGCGGGGTATAAATTTGACGATGAATTTCATCCTGAATTAAAGCATGACAAACCTGGTGTACTTTCTATGGCAAACTCTGGCCCTGGTACCAATGGTAGTCAATTTTTTATTACTCACGTTCCGACTCCTTGGTTAGATAATAAACATACCGTTTTTGGTCATGTAGCTACGGGTCAAGAGATTGTTGATGAAATAGCACAGGAAGATTTAATTGAATCTTTAGAAATAGTTAGAGTTGGTGATGATGCCCAAAATTGGGATGCTGTTAAGGCTTTTGAAAATTTTAATGCTTCTGGTGAGGCTCGTTTAGCTGCTGATAAAGCGAAAAAAGAAGCTGAGCTTGATAAAGTAGCGGCTGGTTTTGAATCTACCGCATCTGGACTTCGTTATAAGATGATTCAGAAAGGTAATGGTGCTAAAGCTGAAAAAGGTAAACAAGTATCTGTTCACTACGAAGGTTCACTATTATCAGGAGATGTATTTGACTCATCTTATAAGCGTAATTCACCAATAGATTTTCAATTAGGTATCGGTCAAGTTATTCCAGGTTGGGATGAAGGAATTTCACTTTTAAAAGTTGGGGATAAAGCACGATTTGTAATTCCATCAGATTTAGCATATGGTTCAGCAGGAGCTGGCGGGGTAATTCCACCAAATGCTACATTGATATTTGATGTAGAATTAATGAAAGTAGGATAAACTATAATTTATACTAATAAAAAAGTAGCACCCTTATCGTAATGATAGGGGTGTTTTTTTTGACTAATTTTTATCTGTCGTAAATGGTATTCTTCATAATTACTTTTTACGAGCTGTAAAGCCGGCTAATAGTAAAGCAATATTTACGATAATTAAAATTAGGAGTACGGTAAAAAATGTGTTCATAGGTTGTACAAGTAAAGTTGGGGAACTTTAATGTGTTTAATGATTAGATAGTCAATCATCTAAATGGTTGCGTAATAGTTAAACAAATTTTAATTTAAAGCATAAAAAAACCCGAACCATTAGTTCGGGTTTCATACTATAAAAAAGTTAAATCGTTACCTAGTCAATTACCTTCACATTAACGGCGTTTAATCCTTTTTTACCTTGTTGTAGTTCAAATTCCACAACATCACCTTCTCGAACTTCATCGATTAAGCCAGAAATGTGTACAAAATGATCTTCGTTTGAACCATCTTCAGTGATAAATCCGTAACCTTTAGAATCATTGAAGAATTTTACTGTTCCTTTACTCATAATAGAAAAATTAAATATTAATTAAAGTGCGAAGATAGTTTTTTTTTTATTTAACAACTAAAATTCTTACAGGATATCTTAAGGCTAAGAATTTATATCTAACATATTGAGAATGAACTCATTTTTGGGTCTATGTAGTAGGGTCTGGAGTCATTCTCAAGTATGGTTTTACCTCGGTAATTCCCTTACTGAATATTTCTTTTGCATCGGCCGTTGAAATAGCTGGGCTAACTACAACATCTTTACCGTGTTCCCAGTTTGCTGGTGTTGCAACTTTATGGTATGCAGTAAGTTGCAATGAGTCTATTACTCGTAATAATTCATAAAAATTTCTTCCGGTAGAAGCTGGGTATGTCAATGTAAGTTTTACACTTTTGTCTGGTGCAATGATAAATACCGAACGTACCGTTAAATTATTATCTGCATTTGGGTGAATCATATCATACAAATGAGATACCTTTTTATTCTCATCGGCTATAATAGGAAAATTAACAGTAGTATTTTGGACTTCATTTATATCCTTAATCCACTTTGCATGAGACGCTGCACCATCTACGCTTAGGGCTAGCATTTTTACATTTCTTTTATCGAATTCGTCTTTAAATTTAGAGGCTGTTCCTAATTCTGTTGTGCAAACAGGAGTGAAATCAGCAGGATGTGAGAATAAAATCCCCCAACTGTCTCCTAAGTAATCATATAAATTAATGGTTCCCATTGAACTATCTGCGGTAAAATCTGGGGCTTTATCTCCTAATCGTATTGTTGCCATATGTCTGAATTTTAAGTAATATATTATATCCTATAAAATTACTAGATTATTAAACCTTGTGTAAAGGTTTTTGGTTAAAAGTCTATTAAAATTTTTACTTTTAGTTTATGGAAGAATTAGAAAAGTTAAGATATCCTATTGGTCATTTTAATTGTCCGACTCAGGTTTCAGAGGTAGATATAAAAGAATGGATACATGTATTAGAAACCTTGCCAGCAAGATTATCGAACCTTGTTAGTTCATTTACTGAAGCCCAATTAGAAACCCCATATAGGGATGGAGGATGGACGGTACGACAAGTAATTCATCACTTAGCGGATAGTCATCATCACAGTTATACCCGTTTTAAATGGGCCTTAACAGAGAATACACCTTTAATTAAAGCCTATTTTGAAAAGGATTGGAGCGAAATGTTCGATGCAAAAACAGCTCCGATAGAATTATCTTTAAATTATCTTAGCGCATTGCATGCAAAGCTAGTTTATCTATTAAAGGGTATTTCACAAGAAGATTTCAAAAAATACTACATCCATCCAGAAGGGAATACTAAGGTATCAGTGGCAGAAAATTTAGGGAAGTATGCTTGGCATAGCAACCATCATTTTGCACATATCAAGAATTTAGCTATTAGAAATGGATGGTAGTTTTTTTTGAATTAAATTTCCTTTAGCAATATAAACATTGGTTTTTCTTTCTCAATGACATTTTCAAATGGAACTTTGGAGGTTTCAATAATAGAAAAATTATTTGCTAAATAGAATGATAGGGCAGGACCATTTTGCATAGCGCCTAAAAATATTGCTTTTTTCGAAAGTTCTATGGCCTTGGTTTCTATGAATTTTAGAGTTTCTCTTCCGATACCCAAGCCTGTATATTCTTTTTGAATGTAAATTTTATCTAAATAAAGCGCTTCTGATTTGTTGTATTTGGCAATAGCCATGTCAAAAGTGATTTTTAAAATGCCTACATAATCATCTTTAACTTTTAGCAGATATAGAGCTGTGTTTTCATCTTTCTCTTCTCTTAAAAGAACATCTTTGGTAAAACTATTTTGGATATAGGTAGATGTATCACCATTTGGCCAAAGGTGCCTGTAATGCTGATTATACGCTGTAGTGCCTATGGTAATGTAGTCTTGATAATGTGACGGTACTAATGGCTCAAATTTAATGGTACTGTTCATTCCTCTATACGAAATATGTTTTTTTGTAAAATGAATTCAAATCAAATTTGAGGTTTCCATTTAATATTACAACCAATGCTGGGCTTTTGAAGAGAATCGATTTTTTTTCCAGATAATAAATTTTCTAAAGCATTTCTAAGGTCCTTTCCATTTAAAGGTTGATCATTTCCTGGTCTAGAATCGTCTAATTGACCTCTATAAACTAGCTTTAATTCGGCATCGAAAAGGTAAAAGTCTGGCGTACACGCTGCGTTATAACTTTTTGCAACAACTTGGTGTTCATCGTATAAATAGGGAAATGTATAATTTTCAGCTTTTGCTTTAATTCTCATGTAATGTGGGGCATCCTCCGGATAATTTTCAACATCATTACTTGAAATAGCAATAAAGCCTATTCCTCTACTTTTATAATCTTTTGATAATTTGGTAATCTCAGGGTTTACATGAACAACAAAAGGGCAATGATTACAAATGAACATTATTACTGTTCCTTTAACGCCCTTAAGGGCATGAAGATTCATCGTCTTTTGACTTACCGTATCCAATAAACTAAATTCCGGTGCTATCGTACCTAAAGCCAACATGTTGCTTTCAGTTCTTGACATATAATTTTAAATTTAATGTTACTAAGTTAAGGAATTAAAAAGCCTTGTAATTGGTTATTACAATTGCTAATTTCAATAGACTTTTAAAATTAATTATATGAAAAATTCATATTCATCGCTTTCCATTGCAATACAAGACTTGCAAAAGGAAGGGTACACGGCAGATTTTAACTTATGTAATGCAGGTGTTGAACATAAACACAAGAAACGTATTCATAAAGCAACGGAATTAGAAGTAATTAAATATTATCGGTTTGAAGGGATGAGTGACCCAGACGATAATACCATATTGTATGTAATTGAAACTACTACTGGTGAGAAAGGACTTTTGGTAGATGCTTACGGTATGTATGCTGGTAATGTTCCTAGAGATTTAGTTAAAAAACTTAAAATTATTAAATGAGTGAGTTTATTTCATGGGCCGATTTTAGTAGAATTGATATGAGAACAGGAACGGTTGTTGCTGTTTCTGATTTTCCTGAAGCAAGAAACTCTTCCTATAAATTGCAGATTGATTTTGGAGATGAAATAGGTGTAAAGAAAACTTCTGCTCAAATAACTAATAAATATAAAAAAGAAGAACTTTTAGGAATGCAGGTTATAGCCGTGGTCAATTTTCCAGATAAGCAAATAGCTAATTTTATGAGTGAATGTCTTATATTGGGGGCTGTTGAAAATAATTCAGTGGTTTTAATTAAGCCACAAATGAAAGTTCCTAACGGATTAAAAATTTCTTAGTTTATTGACTGAAAACCTTTTAGATAACGTTCATATTAATTTTGATGCAGGTTCCCTATGGGTTTTGAACCTAGTATTGGGTTTGGTAATGTTCGGTGTCGCTTTAGAGATATCGATTAAAGATTTTAAGTCATTATTGTTAAAGCCAAAAGCGATAATTTTAGGTCTTTTTAGTCAGTTTGTTTTACTTCCGGCAGTAACCTATCTTTTAATTCTTTTTATAGAACCATTACCAAGTATTGCTTTGGGTATGTTTATGGTAGCTGCCTGCCCTGGGGGTAATATTTCTAATTTTATCTCATATCTTTCTAATGCAAATACAGCTTTATCAGTGAGTCTTACCGCTGTTGCCACACTTTTGGCTATAGTAATGACGCCATTGAATTTTCATTTCTGGTCAATGCTTTATGCGCCAAGTTCTAATTTAATTCAAGAGATTTCTATTTCGTCTGTTGAAATGTTTAAACTTGTATCTATGCTATTAGGTTTGCCTTTAATTTTAGGCATGTACGTCAACTACAGTTACCCTGTTTTGGCGATGAAATTAGCAAAAAGATTAAAAGTGGTTTCGCTGCTCTTTTTTATATGTTTGGTCTTTATTGCTTTGTATAATAATCTCGTTATTTTTAAGGATTATATTGTTTATGTTTTCTGGATTGTATTAATCCATAATCTAATTGCCTTTTCAACAGGTTATAGTGTCGGTAGGTTATTTCGCTTACCAGAAGATAATGTTAGGTCAATTACTATTGAAACAGGAATACAGAATTCGGGCTTAGGTTTATTATTGATTTTTACGTTTTTTGACGGATTGGGAGGAATGGCATTACTTGCCGCTTTTTGGGGAATTTGGCATATCGTTTCCGGACTATTTTTGGCTGCTTTATGGAATGGTAAATCGATTACTAAAGAAACAATAGCGTGAGCGGTTTTATATATTCAATAGTTAAGTTGGTAGTGAAGACCGGACTTTATACCTATCATAAAAAAATTGTGATTACAGGGCTTGATAATGTGCCAACGCATAAACCTGTTTTATTTCTACCTAATCATCAAAGTGCTTTAATTGATGTTTTACTAATCGCAACAGACTGCCAAAGAAAACCCTACTTTTTAACTCGTGCAGATGTATTTTCAAGTTCTTGGTTGAGGCTTATTTTTTCATATTTCAAAATGCTTCCTATTTATAGAATGAGAGATGGAAGAGAGACTTTAGTCAATAATAACTTGATTTTCGATACTTGTGCTGAAATATTAAATAGAGGAGAAGCGCTAGTTATTTTTCCAGAAGCTAATCATAATCTTCAACGAAGAGTAAGGAACTTAAGTAAAGGTTTTACCAGAATTATTTTAAGAAGCTTTGAACTTTACCCAGAATTAGATATTCAATTAGTGCCAGTAGGATTGAATTATAAAAATGCCGTTCATTTTCCTGATGAAGTGGCAGTTCATTATGGTAAATCTATTTCTGCTAAAAGCCTCTTTGATTTAGATGATATAAATAAATCTAGTCAAACTATTAAGAACGAAGTTTATGACCGTTTAAAAAAACTTACCACTCATATCCCAAATGAACTGGATTATGATGCGGCCATTTCTAGGCTTAACGATGAAAACATAAACTTTCTGAACCCAGAGGTGGTAAATAATAAAATACAAGAGATTACGAAAGAAAATGGTTTTAGTAATGATGAAGGGTCATCAGGCAAAAAACAGTTTAATTTTTTAAAATCTGTATTGGTTATGGTAAACTTTCCTTTAGTGTTGTTATGGCGATTATGGTTGAAGCCTAAAGTACCAGAAGATGAATTTATAGGCACTTTTAGGTTCGTATTTAGTTTGATTTTTTATCCAATCTATTTATTCATTCTTTTTATAGCTATTTCTTTTTCACAAAATATCGAAATAGCTCTTTTAACTATAGGTGTGCTCACTGCATTTAATGTTTTACTTGTGAAATTCGGCTTACGTTAAATTAGGATTTAACTAATAGGTAAATAAAAAACGACCCTTAGTTAAAAGAGTCGTTTTTTATTTATTTAAAATATAAATTTAATTAAATGTCCTCAAAACTTACATCAGTAAAACTAGAGGTTCCTGTAGAAGTATTCTCTGCTTCTTGTTCAACCTCAGTATCTTCTTTTTTGAAATCTTTTTGATGTCTTTCAGATATGACTTCAGAACCTTTTTCATTAATGATGAAATCCATCATTTCTTCCACATTTTCCT